>JAFOWI010000157.1 GCA_017425985.1 Bacteroidaceae bacterium
CAGCCAAAGGTCTCTATGCCCCTTGATATTCGAGATTTTCTTGCTGAGTGCTCTGTTCCATAGACGAGAATGGTGTGCTATGATATTTCGCATTAACGAGATTATCTCTATCCAGTTAGAAAACTCTCTCGATGAGTAAAGTCCAAAATCATTTGCAATGGCTGACTTTTGAGGCAATTGATTCTTCAAGTTCTTGTACATCTTTGATAATGTACCGAAAGTAGCCACCTCTATTATCATCCATGCATCAGGATTATCACCTTCAAAACTATCCCCTTGCCAATTTGGATGGTTCTCTATGTACTTCTTAGCAAATGGTTCGGTACTTCTTTCAAACTCATATTTCAAGTTAAGTACAAACTCTTGATGTCTATCAGCATCCTCAAACAATGACGCATCAAGGAACCAAAGTCCATTGCCTGTTGCTTTTGACATATGATTGATGATTTTAGCACGAAAAGCCACTTCGATTATTTCTATTGCATCAAACAACACCAATCGTAGGTTATGGTCAAAATTATAGCGTTTCATGACCAAATCAAAAGATGTAACAGGCAAGAAATCACCATCTGTAGAGTCATCAATCAGGTCTGTCTAGAAATACTTCAACCGGAAATAACTGATTCGAGCAAGCAAAACTTTTGGCGTATAGGTCAAAAAAGATCTACAGCAAATATAGAACAATCGGGCTTTAATAAAACGATGTTGGCTTATGCTTCCTTATAATAAATCGCCTACGACGTTCTTTATTTTCATCCTTGTTTACTCCCAAGTAATCGTCCATGTTCTAAGGATTTCATTGTCCACTTTTCCTACGATTTTTGTAATATATCCGGCGTCATCAAATTCGTATTCATAGTTGCAGGTTTCGACACTATTATCGCCTGAATAAAAACTTTCCGTTGTTACACTTACAGGGAGTTGATTATTTCTTAGACCCAAAAGTTCCGGGTGAGCGTAAAACAGCTCACCGTCATAAAACAAATACAAGATAAGCGGATTGTAGCCGGCAGAACAACGTCCGCCATAAGTTATTGTTTTCTTTCTTGTTATTTGATTTCCCCCCTTAGTGGTTATAGACATCAATTTATCTCCATCCCAAGTAGCGGACGTTGTATATGTGTATTCATACGACGTTGAAGGTTCCATCCATTGCTCTAATATATTAGCGCCATTATAAACAAAACGATCTCCAAAATCATGATCTGCCTTTACTTTTTGTACAAGATTGTTTTTCAATATATAACCTCGGGGAGAGGAGTTGTCATTTAAGCAAATCCTTTCAATCATATCATCGCTCCAGTTGAATTCAAAGATATGATTATCATAATCATCACAACTTGCTAAAACCAATTTTCCATCAACGCCGTAATCAAAAGTCGTGGTTTCGGCAGCTGTGGTATATGAACGATATTTTTCATAAACAAGCTTCGACATTTTTTTACCTCCAACGCCATTAGACGCGGTATCATCACTACTGCAAGCAGCAAAATTTGCACACACAAGAACAGCGAACAGTGCCATTCCAAACTTTCTAAGTGTTCTCATTTTTTTATAATTTTAATTGTTTTTTGTTTTGCCCTCACAATTCCCCGAAGAAGGCTGTTTTTATTAGGGTTGGGAACTTTTCAGGATTGGAGTTTATTTTTTTTCTGCTGCAAAGGTAATGCCAGTCTACAGATTAGACCAAACCCAATGCATTCATTTACAAATGTTTATATATATACTACAAAGTAGCGATTATTTAGTACACATAAAAAAATGCGCACCAAGAAGCCTCTTTCTTCTCTGTGCGCATTGACCATAATTCATCTAAAATCCGCCGCTATAAATCCAACCTATCGTTGAGGGGAGCGGCTCGCGTTTGTAGCGGTTGAGGAGGTTAGAGAGTTTTCGGTTCTCGGTACCCACGTCCGTATATCGTTGATAGTAGTCCTCACCTTGCAGTCCCACAATGGTCGTGAGTCGCGAAATGAGTAACAACTTGTCGGTCGAGATTTTTTCAACAGAAGTTTTCAGTAACTCGCGATTGATCGTCCTACCTCCCAGAAAATACTGAAACATGGCGGCAAATAACCTTGTCTTGTGCGACTTTTCGAGCGACAACCTCTTTTCATAATTCAGCAGGACCCACGACTTTATGGTACGCTCCACTCCTATTTCGCTGAGCCTCGCCAGGAGTTCTTCTCTACTCTTGCTCGTTTCGACAATGTCGTTGTACGAGTTGATAAAGTGTCTGAGGGCAGTTTTCAGGATGGAGAGCGTGTACTCATCCTTTGTATCGTAGTTCAGCCTGCCGTTCTTCTTCGTTATCAATTCCGTAGCTTCCGATAATTTTGCAACCATGTCGTCCACTTTTTCAGTTTCCGAGAGTTCGCAAGTGGGTCCGTTGGTACAAACATCCTCCACCACATCGTTGACAAACAGCAGCAGATACCAGAACTTTTCCACATCCAATTGGTATGCCTCAAGCGTCTGCACCACCTCCCGACTATTGAAAAAGCGCTCCTTGAAGGACGTGTCGAGTGGCGGGCGCTCTGCATAATATTTCCTTGCGGAAGCAACGTTTTCATTCGGGAAGAACGAAAGGTAGCGCTCTACCCTTTCAGCTTCCGACAAACGGGTTTCGATATATCTGTTCGCAAAAATCACGGGCGCTTGTGACTCACTGCGCCCTTCGTTGTCCACCACTGGAAGAAAAGCATCTGCCACTTTCCACACATATTCCAGCAACGGTTCGTCCAGATATTTGTCAATATCCGAGCGATATGCCTTATGGTCGGGGAGGTCGTGTATTATCGTCGTCATACAATTTCACTTTAAAAACACTTACAATTCACGTAATCTGCAATACGGAGTTGCCCGCTTTCATACAATTAAAAAAGCGTTGATAATCTTTCGACTATCAACGCTCTAACAATTCAGTCGGGGTGACTGGAATCGAACCAGCGACCTCACGCCCCCCAGACGCGCACTCTAACCGGACTGAGCTACACCCCGAATTGCGAGTGCAAAATTAATAAAAATTTGATTCACATGCAAGCGACAGGCTTGAAAAATGCACATTCAGCAATTATTTTTATCATTTTATGCAAAAAAAACTCGTCAAACTTTGCATTAAGCGCAAGCTCAACAAATATATTTCTATTTGTAATCCATAAATTAGGACTACCAATATATAATATATAAAGGGACCAACATAATAGTTGCTCCACACTATGTAAAATCAAAAATAAGCTGCTTTCGAGTTAAGCATACATCGCTCAAAACAACTTTACTCCTCACGCATAAAAAAAACGGAGAAACACCATTTTTTTGACTCAAAACTTTATTTTTTCGTACATATTACGAGGCTTTCTCCAATTATAATGTGTAAATTTGCTGAGTTTATAAGACAGAGGACAACTGCCCATGCGGATGGTTTTATTCATTCACGCTCTTCAACTTCGCAGTCTCCTTTTTAACAACTCATCTACAAATTACATTAAGAATATGGAAATTATCAAGAACGAATGGCTCACAGTCAGCATCAAAGCTGAGGGCGCAGAAATTCAGAACATCGTTTGCAATAAGTCAGGTCGCGAATACATGTGGCAGGGCGACGCTAAATATTGGGGCGGACGCTCGCCCATCCTCTTCCCCATCGTGGGGGGCATGTGGGACGGAAAGTGTGGCTACGCAGGCCGCAAACTCCACATTGAGAAACACGGATTCGTGCGCAAGGCTACATGGAGCGTGGCAGCACAAACTGCCGACAGCGTGACCTACGCTTATACACCCGAAGCCGAACTGGAGGAATACCCCTTCCCCTGCCGCGTAGAAGTTTGCTACAGTTTGAACGAAAACAAGGTAGTAATGCACTTCAAGGTAGTAAACCTTGGCAACGACACCATGTATTTCCAGATTGGCGGACACCCCGGTTTCCAACTCCCCGACTTTGCCGAAGACCGCGAAGTGGTGGGCTACATCCGTCTGGAAGGAGCGCCCGAAAGCGTAGTCCGCGCCAGCACACAAGGTTGCACCACACCCGAACGCTTTGCTTATCCCAAGACGGAGAGCGGACTGGTGCCCATCTGCGTAAGTACATTTGAAAACGAAGCCCTCATCTTCGACGAATATCAGGTGAAGGCAGCCACGCTGCTCACGCTCGACGAAAAGCCCCTGGCACGCGTGGAATGCTCTTCGCCCGTGTTCCTCTTCTGGCAACCACAAGGCATCCACTCGCCCTTCCTCTGCATCGAACCCTGGTACGGACTCTGCGACCAACAGGGCTTCAATGGCGACATCGCAGAGCGCCCCTACATGCAACAAGCCAAAGCCGGCGAAGCATGGGACGGCGAATTGATAATAACTTTATTTTAAGGGAGACAGAAAAACCTAAAGAGCCTTAAGAAAGCTTAGGAAGCCTAAAATCTCTTAGGATTTCTTAGGACCTCCCCCGACCAACCACTATGAAAGCCCTTCAACTCTCCGACAAGCTACATACATGCATCACGCTGCCCTCATCGAAGAGCATCTGCAACCGTATGCTCATCATCGCAGCACTCTCGGGCAACCGCATGCAGCTCCACAATCTCTCTGCCTGCGACGATACCCGTGTGATGCGGCGTGCGCTGACCATCGGCGAAGGCGAAGTTGATATCATGGCAGCAGGTACTGCCATGCGCTTTCTGACAGCCTACTTCTCTGCCACAGAGGGCGAACATATCCTCACGGGCACAGCCCGAATGCGCCAGCGCCCCATCCGCGTGCTTGTCGATGCGCTCCGAAGTTTGGGGGCAGACATTGCATATACAGAGCACGAAGGCTTTCCGCCACTCCGCATCAAGGGGAAATCGCTCGAAGGAGGAGCGCTCTCACTGCCTGCCGACATCAGCTCGCAATACATCTCGGCATTGCTCATGATAGCGCCGACGCTGAAGAAAGGACTGCGCCTGACGCTTGAGGGCAACATCATTTCGCGCCCCTACATCGACATGACGCTTGCGCTCATGCGCCAATGTGGTGCCAAGGCTGAGTGGACGGACAATGCCACGCTGCACATCCTCCCCACGGGCTACACGCCTCCTGCAACATTCAGCATCGAAAGCGACTGGAGCGCCGCCTCCTACTGGTACGAACTCGTGGCACTCAGCCCCGACGCCTCAGCACGCGTGGAGTTGCCTCTGCTCTTTGCCGACAGTCTGCAGGGCGACAGCCACGTGCAGCATTTCTTTGCCCACCTCGGCGTGAGCACCACGTTTACTGATAGCGGAGTAGTGCTCACAAAAGCGCCCTACATTGCAACGAACGAGCCTCTCAACCTCGACCTCGCAAAGCAGCCCGACCTGGCACAAACGCTCGTCGTGACATGCGCCATGCTACGCAGACCGTTTCACTTCGTGGGACTGCAAACGCTGAAAATCAAGGAAACCGACCGCATCGCCGCACTCCAGACTGAACTCCGGAAAATGGGTATCAACGTGGTCAGCATCAACAATAACGAA
>JAFOWI010000158.1 GCA_017425985.1 Bacteroidaceae bacterium
CGTCGGAGCCGTACGACAGTTACAAAAAATGTTTTTGTAACTGTCGGATGGCTTCTATTGCTACTCTCGCAAAAGTCAATAATCAACTATACATCAGATAAATAAAAATCAGGACCGAACCATTTTTGATGATTCAGCCCTGATATTCTGCCATTTTCAGGCATTTGCCTAAATAAATTTCTCAACCTTGCTCTTTGCGTAGTCCAGAGAAACCTCGCAGACGTCTCCCTCCATCGAAGGAGCGTCGAACATAATGTCCGCCATGATTTGCTCAAAGATTGAGCGGAGTCCGCGCGCACCGAGCTTATACTCCAGCGCTTTGTCCACGATGTAATCGTAAACCTCGTCCTTGATTTCAAGACGCTTACCGTCCATTTCGAGCAGCTTGGCATATTGCTTCACGATGCTGTTCTTAGGAGCTGTAAGGATGTTGCGCAAGGTGTCCTTGTCGAGCGGATTCAAGAAGGTCAGCACCGGCAGGCGGCCAATCACTTCGGGAATCAAGCCAAACGACTTCAAATCCTGCGGGCGCACATACTGCATGAGATTGGTGGGGTCGAGTTTGCGTACGTTTTGCACCGAATCAAAACCCACGGTGTGCGTATTCAATCGCTGTGCAATCTTCTTCTCGATGCCATCGAATGCCCCTCCGCAGATGAAGAGGATGTTGCGCGTATCCACTTTGACATACTCTTGGTCGGGATGTTTGCGTCCGCCCTTTGGTGGAACGTTTACGATGCTTCCTTCGAGCAATTTGAGCATTGCCTGCTGCACCCCCTCACCGCTCACGTCGCGCGTGATGCTGGGATTGTCGCTCTTACGTGCAATTTTGTCGATTTCATCAATAAAAATGATGCCGCGCTCTGCGCTCTGAACATCGTAGTTAGCCACCTGGAGCAAGCGTGAAAGGATGCTCTCCACGTCTTCGCCCACATAGCCGGCTTCGGTAAATACGGTTGCATCGACAATGGTAAAGGGCACGTCGAGCAACTTAGCTATCGTACGGGCGATGAGCGTCTTGCCTGTACCCGTCGGACCCACCATGACGATGTTCGACTTTTCAATCTCAACGCCGTCGTCGTCCACCTGCTGCGTGATGCGCTTGTAGTGATTGTAAACGGCTACGGAGAGATGGCGCTTTGCTTCGTCCTGCCCGATAACGTATTGGTCGAGATGCGCCTTGATATCGTGCGGACGCGGCACTTGCTTCATGTCGCAGTGTGGCTGCTGCGTCTGAGGTTTGCGATTGCTACGCGTAATAGTGCCCAGAATTTCGTTCGCACGCGTTACGCAGTCGCTGCAAATGCGTCCATCGATGCCATCCAGCAAAAGCGCTACTTCGTCCTCGCCCCTGCCGCAAAAGCTACAATGATTTGATTTCTTCTTTGCCATAGGGATTTACGGATTATTTCTTAATGAGCACACGGTCAATCATGCCGTATTCCTGAGCTTCCTGAGCCGTCATCCAGTAATCGCGGTCGGAATCAGCCCAAACCTTGTCGAAATCAGTGTGCGAGTGGTTGGCAATGATGGTGTAGAGTTCGTTTTTGAGCTTCATGATTTCGCGAGCAGTAATTTCGATGTCGCTCGCCTGTCCGCTTGCTCCGCCAAGGGGCTGATGAATCATTACGCGCGAATGCGTAAGCGCAGAGCGCTTTCCTTCCTGTCCGCTCACAAGGAGCACAGCAGCCATCGATGCAGCCATACCCGTACAGATTGTGGCTACGTCGGAAGAGATAAATTGCATCGTGTCGTAAATACCCAGACCGGCATACACCGAACCACCGGGCGAGTTGATGTAAATTGAAATGTCCTTACCGGGGTCGCATGAGTCGAGATAAAGCAGCTGTGCCTGGAGCGTATTGGCAGTATAATCGTCGATAGCAGTGCCCAGGAAAATGATGCGGTCCATCATCAAACGCGAAAACACATCCATCTGCGTCACATTCAGCTGGCGTTCCTCGAGGATATAGGGATTGAGGTATTGGTTCTGTGTTTTAATCACATCGTCGAGCACCATTGAGTTAATACCAACGTGCTTCGTAGCATACTTATGGAAATCTGAAAAATTCATAGTGATTTAATTTGTTAGTTTTATAATAATAGATAATGTATGTGTGCAGAAAGAGGCACACAGCTCTTTAGCCGACAAGGAAAAAAGATAGGAATTAGAAGCCAGGAAATTTCCTAATCTCTAATTCCTATTTAATATCAGTTACTTAGGTTTACTTGTTTTCGAAAAGTTTTCCGAAATCTTCTACAGAAATAGCCTTACGGTTGAGGTTCACAACGTTCTTCAATGCTGCAACGAGCTTCACGTCGATGCTACGTTCAATGAGTGAGTGAGCCTGCTGCTTGTTCTTCAACATTTCTTCTGCATAGTTTTCGAGGTACTCAACGGGCACGTTTGTCATGCCATACTGAGCGAACTGCATGCGCGCTGCTTCAACAGCTGCTGCCTTGATGTCAGCATTTTCTACCTTAATGTTGTTAGCCTTAGCGAGCTTTTCCTTAAGCAAATGCCACTTAAGCTCAACGATTGACTGTTCGAAGTTTTCTTCTACATAAGCTTCGCCCTTATCCTTGTTGTTGTTGAGCATTACCTTCTTAAGGATTTCAGTGGGGAATTCCACCTGACCTACCTTATTTTCAACGTATGCGCGAACGTCAAGGAGGAACTTGTAGTCAGAGTCGAGTTCGTACTGCTTGCGGATGTCTTCTGCCACCTTGTTGCGGAATTCTTCTTCGCCATTCACAGCGCCTTCTCCGAAAATCTGGTCGAACAATTCCTGATTTACTTCAGCAGGAACGAAACGGCTGATTTCGCTAATCTGGAAGCTGAACTGGCCGTTGTACTGCGCAACTTCTTCCTTCTTCACCTTGAGCAATGATGAAACTTCTGTTTCGTTTCCTTCGTATGCTTCTGTAGGATTGATAACGAGCAAATCGCCTACCTTAGCGCCGGCGAAGAGTGCCTTCTGCGCATCGTTCTTGAAGTAAGTGGGCATCAAGCTTGCCTGCTCTACAACGAGTGCACCTTCGAAAGGCTGACCATTTTCGTCCAACTGAGCGAGTACACCACGTACGATATCGCGATCTTCGTAAGATTCTACGTTAGCGGGGTGGCCTGCCTGCTGCGCCATGCGCTTAACCTGTGCGTCGATAACTTCGTTGGTTACTTCGATATCGTAATAATCTACGCTGTCTGAAGTAGAGAGTTCCACATTCATTTCGGGAGCCAAGCCCAAGTCGAAGTGAAGTACGAAAGTTTCATCCTTTTCGATATCTACCTGATCGTCATGTGCAATAGGTTCGCCGAGTACGTCGAGGTTGTTTTCGTTGATGTAAGCATAGAGCTTTTCGCTAATCAGCTTCTGAACTTCTTCAGCCTTAATTTGTGTGCCATACATCTTCTTAACCATACCTGCGGGCACATGGCCGGGACGGAAACCGGGCATCTGAATCTTGCTCTGCGCGTTCTTCAAACCCTTCTTTACGTTTGCTTCGTAGTCAGCTTTCTCAATATTAAGAGTGATAACACCTGTAACGTTACCAGTCTTTTCAAATGTAATATTCATTTGGAAAAATGTTATGTATAATTAGTATTTTCAGTTATTGCGGTCGCAAAATTAGCATTAAAAATCGAGATAAATAAGTTTTTACTCCATTAAAATTAGTTTACACATCTTCATTTTTGTAATTTTGTAGCTGCGAAATTGCTAAAACAGCTTTTTCAAAACGCTTTTGGCGCTGAAAACCTCATTTTGCCTGCATCAAACTTCATTTTACTTACATAAATCGTTAGAACCATGCTTTCATTCCCAATTTGTAAAATCAACATAGGCCTGCACGTCACGGAGAAGCGCCCCGATGGATACCACAACCTGGAAACCATCTTCTACCCCATTCCGCTTCACGACAATTTGGAAATCAATCTGCTTAAGCCCGACGACGTGCCCTACCTCCTCAACCTTGCCGGCCACAAAATAGAGGGCAATCCCGAGGACAACCTCGTCATCAAAGTGCTCAATTCGCTCAAAGCCGACTTCAATATTCCTCCCATCGACATCCACCTCTATAAGCGCGTACCAATGGGCGCCGGACTGGGCGGCGGAAGCAGCGATGCAGCCATGTTCATGAAGACGCTCAACGAAATGTTCGACCTCGGAATGACTGCCGACGAAATGGAGCGCCGCATTGCAACCTTCGGAGCCGATTGCGCTTTTTTCATCAAGCAACAGCCCTGCTATGCCACCGGCATTGGCAACATCCTCTCGCCCATTGACTTCACGCTCAACGGCTACCGGATTGTGCTCGTAAAGCCCTCGGACTTCGTGTCCACCAAAGAAGCGTATGCTGGAATCACGCCCAAGCCCTCCGCTATCAACCTGACCGAAGCAATCCGCCGTCCCATCGAAGAATGGAAGGACCTCATTGTTAACGATTTCGAAAGCAGCGTATTCCCCGCCCACCCCAAGATAGCCGCTATCAAGCAAACGCTCTACGACATGGGAGCACTCTATGCCTCGATGAGCGGAAGCGGAAGCACTGTTTTTGCACTCTTCAAACACCGAGTCGATGAGCTCGAAAGCGTATTCAGCGACTGCTTCACATTCCAGGAAAAGCTACGATAGCCCTTCCTGCATCCACGCTGCACGCAAGTACGATTTCCCCTACTACCATCCCTCCCCCACGAAAGCCCTACGCACACTATGATATTCTACTTCTCGGGCACAGGCAACAGCCGCCACATTGCTCAGCACATTGCCCGCCTTACGTCCGACCACATTCAGGACATCTGCAGCGCCACGCTGACGCCTACCGAGGATGCCTGCATCGGCCTCATATTCCCCGTACACGCCTGGCATGCACCCATCATTTATCAGCAATTCATTGAGCAAAAACTACGAAACCTGGTCCGCCACGCCTCGCCCTATATTTATATGATAGCCACCTGTGGCGATGACATTGGCAGAACCGAAGAACTTACGACCCGCCTACTCAACAGCATAGGCCTGCAGCTCTCCGCCGCCTTCTCGCTCATTATGCCCGACTCGTATATCGGTCTGCCGGGCTTCGATGTCAATACCGATGCTGTCGAACAGCGCAAAGTCAGCGCAGCGCTTGCCCTTCTTCCCGAAATAGCCGCCGACATCAATGCCCACCGCAACGTCCGACGCACAAAGCCCGGACCCTTTCCCCGCACAAAGAGCCACCTGCTGCGCCCCCTCTTCTACAAATACTTTGCCGGGCCGCGCCTCTTCAGCACCACAGATGCATGCATCGGCTGCAAACGATGTGCCAACATTTGCCCTACGAAGAACATCACGTTCAAAGACAAGCGTCCGCACTGGAGCAACGAATGCACAAACTGCCTTGCCTGCTACCACATCTGTCCGCGGCATTGCATCGTGTTCGGGAAGTTCAGCAAAGGCAAAGGCCAGTACCGACTCCTGCTCGACAAATAAGAAAGTCCGTACGTTTTTTTAACAAAGCTTTACGCATTTTAGAAAACTTTCTATTACCTTTGCTCATAGTTTTTTGAAAATCATTTTCATCATGAAGAAATTACTCTTTGTAGCCGCACTTGCAGGAATCATGCAAACGGCTGACGCACAAACGTCAAAACCCCAAGCCTCCATCGTTGTCGATAAGAAAGAAGTGGCAAACATCACCGTTGGCGGTTTCATCACCGGAAAATACAGCATCACCGACAAAACAAACGTCAGCGACAATGGCGGCTTCGACATGCGCTACTTCCGCCTCTACGGCTCGGGCTATTGCTTCCAGGACTTCTTCTACCGCTTTCAGGGCGAAGTAAGCGGTGCTCCCGGTGTTGACAAAGGTGCACGCCTGCTCGACGCCTTCGTAGAGTGGCAGAAGTACGACGCCTTCCGCATCAAGGTAGGTCAGTTCAAGCGCAGCTTCGGATTTGAAAATCCCATGTCGCCCCTCGCCATCGGCCACGGCAGCTACTCACAAGCCACGCTCAAAGTCCTCAGGAACGACCGCTGCGGAGAGCACAGCAGTGGCGGACGCGACCTCGGAGCGCAAATCCAGGGCGACCTCTTCAAGATTGGTGGCGACAAAGGCCACTACCTCCTCCACTACCAGCTGGGCGTGTTCAACGGTCAGGGCATCAACCACAAGGACAAGGATAAGGACAAGGACTACATCGCCGGTCTATGGTTCCGCCCCATGAAGAAGCTCGAAGTCGGAGGTTTCGTTTGGAATGGCACATATACCAACGAAGCCGATGTTCAGGACCAAATCGACCGCAAACGCATGGGCTTCGGCGTGAAGTACGAAGACAAGTGGACCGTTCGCGCCGAATATATGTATAGCTATGGTGGAGCCATCAAGAATCCCAGTGCCCCCAAGCACAGCGAAGGATGGTATGCAACAGTAGGTGCGCCCGTGGCAAAGAACCTCAAGATTTACGGAAAGTGGGACTGCTACCGCCACGACACACGCACCTGGAACTCCCTCAAAACGGACTGGTGCATGTCCGCCAACTACAGCTTCGGCAAGAACCTCATGATGCAGCTCAACTACATCTACACCGTTGACCGCACCCCCTCGCCCGCCGACAACCACTACAACACAATCGACCTGCAAATCTCAGCGCGCTTCTAAGGGCGCAAACCCTTTCTGCGAAACACCAACAACCGATGGCGCCCACCTCCGACTCCTTTACGTAAACGAAGCCGCGCGAAACGATATCGGGTCCCGAGATGATCAAGCGATCGATCGGGTCAACTGTTGTAACAACGACGATAAGACCGTCCTGCGCAAGAAGCTTTCGGTCGCGCAAAACGACAGAGCCGACGTCTCCGACGCCCGAGCCGTCAACAAGAACCTTTCCCGACGGAACGCTTGCGCCGAGCCTTGCGC
>JAFOWI010000159.1 GCA_017425985.1 Bacteroidaceae bacterium
GGTCGTCTTTTAATAATTTAATGGCATTGGCAATTCCATCTACATCATTAGGGTCGATGAGAATGGAGTTTGTATTGTCCAATATATCCCAATTAAATGGCAAATCCGATGAAACAATTGGCAAACCGAAGAAGGCAAGAACGTAGCACTGCTTTCGCCCACCGGTAGCGGAAAGACACTTGCCTTCCTCCTCCCTTTGCTCCATCGACTCAAGCCTTCGAAAGCATGGCCACAGGCGGTCGTCATTCATCCCTCGCGCGAATTGGCACAACAGAGCGAAGAAGTTTTCCGAAAAATGAAAACTGAATTCACTTCCATGGCGCTCTGCGGCGGACGCTCTGCAATGGAAGCCGGACGAAAACTGAAAGAAGTAAAACCTGCCATCGTATTCGCCACTCCCGGTCGCTTCAACGACCACCTTAAGCGCAAAGATTTCGACGGCGGACTGATTACAACGCTCGTTATTGACGAATTCGACAAATGCCTTGAACTCGGATTCAAAGAAGAAATGAACCGACTCACGCAGGCATTGAAGTTTACGAAGCAAACCATCTTCACCTCCGCCACGCAGCCCAACATCGTGCTCAACGAAGAACCCAACCTACTCTTCGAGCGCTATGCAAAGGCAAGCATTTTGGACTTTGCAAGCACCGCCAACGAAGATGCCCCTGAAAACAAAATCGATTGGTACGTCACCCCCTCTCCTATTGCCGACAAACTCGAAACGCTTGCTCGCCTGCTCACTCATATCGGTGGCAAACCTGCGATTGTTTTCGTCAGTCACCGCGAAAGCGTAGAACGCGTTGCAAATTTCCTCAAGCAACACAAATTTGCCTGCAGTGCCTACCACGGTGGTATGGAACAGACCATGCGCGAACGCGAACTCTACTGTTTTCGTGCAGGTAGCACAAACATTCTCATCTCCACAGACTTAGCAGCACGAGGATTGGATATTCCCGAAGTCGAGGCCGTTGTCCACTACCACATGCCCATCAACGAAGAAGCCTTCACACACCGTTGTGGCCGCACTGCGCGCTGGACGGCTGATGGCAGTGTTTACCTCATTCAAGGACCAACGGAACAATGCCCCGACTATTACCCTCGACAGGCGCAACACATTTCGCTCGACGATGCCCCCATTTCCCCCACTCGCCCCAAATATGCTTCAATATACATTAGTAAGGGCAAGCGCGACAAAATCTCCAAAATAGATATCGTTGGTTTTCTCTGCAAAAAAGGCGGACTCACTTCAGCCGACATCGGACGCATCGACATTGAACCCAACTACTCCTATGTTGCTATCAATGCGCAAAAAGCCAACGCTACACTCAAGGCTGTGGCAGGCGAAAAAATCAAAGGCACGCGCATCCTCATCGAACTGATGAAAAAATAAAAAACTGAGGAATTACCTTCACTTTCAAATAAGGTAGTTCCTCAGTTTTATTATTGTGACCAATGGTCAACACATTACTTAACAAAATACAATCAAGCGTTTATTGCTTGTTCTGCTCGGTGAGTGTAAACCTGCTGCTTCCATCAAAGCAATGCGTACAGAGCTGACACTTAGGCAAACCGATGCTATTGACCAAATCTTCAATCTTGCTGAATTTGAGCGAAGAAAGGTGGAGACGTTCAGCAAGGGTGTTCACCATGCGGTTGTACTCCGGAGAGTCGGTCTGAATGTACTTATCGAGTACTGCTTCTGAGCTATCGCCCTCAAACTCAGCAATCAGCTGACGCGTAATGAGCTCCATGTCGCTCTTCGACGACGTAAAATTAAGGAAGGGACAGCTATATACGAGTGGCGGACAAGCGATGCGCATGTGCACTTCGCGTGCGCCGTAATCCATCAGGACGCGAGTGTTGTCTTTAAGCTGCGTGCCACGTACGATGCTGTCGTCGCAGAAGGCAATGCGCTTGCCATTGAGCATATCCTTGTTGGCAATCAGCTTCATCTTGGCTACCAGCGAACGCATTTCCTGATTGCGAGGTGTGAACGAGCGAGGCCAAGTGGGCGTGTACTTCGAGATGGCGCGATGATAAGGAATTTTATGACCATCGGCGTAACCCAGAGCCATACCTACTCCCGAATCAGGAATACCGCAGCAGCAGTCAATCTCTGTATCATCGGCCTTACCCATTGCCTGTCCGCTCTTGAAGCGAACATCTTCGACATTGATACCTTCGTAGTTCGACGTTGGGAAACCATAATACACCCACAAGAATGAGCAAACCTGCATACGCTTATTGGGCGCTCGCAACTGGTCCATATTGTTGGCCGTAAGGTGAACGATTTCGCCCGGTCCCAAATATGTATAGGTGTTGTAATCAAGGTTGGGGAATGCGGTCGATTCCGAAGTTACAGCCATCGCACCTTCCTTGCGACCGATGACAACGGGAGTGCGGCCCCACGCATCGCGAGCAGCGATGATGCCATTCTCTGTAAGGAGCAAAAGCGAGCACGAGCCTTTGACTTCGTTGAAGACGTTTTCAATACCTTCGACAAACGAGCGACCACGAATGATGAGCAAGCCTACAAGCTCAGTGGGATTGATTTTGCCCGAACTGAATTCCGACAGATGGTGGCCTTCGTTGAGCAAACGCTGTGCCAACTCCTCAAGATTGTTGATTTTTGCAACCGTTACGATGGCAAAGCGACCCAAGTGAGAGTTCATCAACAAGGGCTGCGCATCGGTGTCGCTGATGATGCCGATACCGGAATTGCCCTTGAACTCATCGAGTTCTTGCTCAAAGCGTGTGCGGAAATATGTATTCTCCAGATTGTGGATAGAACGTTTAAAACCATGCTCGGCGCTATAAGTAGCCAAACCGCCACGTCGCGTGCCAAGATGTGAATTATAGTCTGTTCCGTAAAACAAATCGGTGATGCATTCTTGCTGGCTCACCGTGCCAAAAAATCCTCCCATACAAAGATTGTATTTGCGTGTTTTAATTGTCGTATGCAAAATTAGCATAACGCATGTTTTTCACAAAGTCGGAAGCAATCTTTTTTGCATTGCTCATTTAAGTTTTTTTGGAAAACTTTTTCATTTGTAATTTAAGTACGGCATTTTTTAATGAAGAAGGCGCTGTTGCCGACGAAAAAAGAGACAAGCACGCTCCCCGAACGGGTGTGCTTGTCTCTCTGAAATATGTGTGGGCACTGCCGAGGTGCGGCATTCTTAGTTCTTGCCGCAGATTTCGATTGAGCGCTTGATGAAGTTGTTGAGCGCTTCGCCCTTGAGCAAACCGTTTTGCAGGAGGGCGAGGTCGATGAGCTGCGGAACGAGCGTGTTGCGTTCTGCATACGTCTTGAGCACCTCTGCCTTCTTGCCTTCTTCGGCAAGGATGGCTTCGCGACAACTGTTGAGGTCGTCCTTTTCTTCCTGCGAGATATCTTCTGCCTTCATGTCCTTCTGCGACTGCTCGATGGCCATGCGGCGCGCGTTGAGTCCGCGCAACTCGTTTTCGATGGGCTTGAGCGCTTCATCGACGTTTGTATTGACGTCGGTAAGTACATTCTTCACGAGCGGATGGTCGGCATTGAGCACCATGCTGTACATGTCGGGCATGTCGCCATAGAAGGACATACCGCCCTGCAATTGTGCCATTTCCTTCATGCGTCGCATGTATTCGCTCTGTGTCAGCACGATGGGAGCTGCCTGCTCGCCCATGGCCGAAATCTCTACGCGGAAGTCGCGCTTTTCAATCTTAGGCATGCGCGCCATGAATACTTGCGTGAGCTTATCGCTGTCGGCGTCGCTCAAAGTATTGCCAGCTGCGTCGGCCTTTTCAATCAATCGCTCGATGACGTCGGCATCCACGCGTACGAAGTGCGTGTTTTCCCATTTCTGTTCGAGCAAACCTACAAGGTGTGAATCGAGCTGACCATCCATCATGAGCACGTTGTAACCCTTTTGCTTAGCTGCCTCAATATATGAATACTGCGCTTCGGCATCGTTGGCAACTTATCGGTGGTATTTGTTTACACCAAGGTAGAGTTGCCGAAATGAGAACAGGTGAAGGTAAAACTTTGGTTGCAACC
>JAFOWI010000160.1 GCA_017425985.1 Bacteroidaceae bacterium
CCTCTGGAAGTGCATAAGTCCCCTCTTGGTCTATAGGATTCTGCGTTGCCAACACCAGGAACGGTTGTGATAAACTAAACGATTCTTCTCCAATCGTCACCTGATGTTCCTGCATAGCCTCAAGCAATGCACTTTGCACCTTCGCAGGAGCTCTATTGATTTCATCTGCCAAAACAAAATTTGCAAACACAGGACCTTTCTTCACAGAAAACGACTCTGAACGCTGACTATAAATTTGCGTTCCTACAACATCTGCAGGCAATAAATCAGGAGTAAATTGGATACGACTAAAGTCTCCTTCAACTAATTGAGCCAACGTCTTTATAGCAAGAGTCTTTGCCAAACCAGGCACCCCTTCCAACAAAATATGGCCATCAGCTAACAATCCAATTAGTAAAGAATTCACCAAATGCTTCTGTCCTACAATTATGCGATTCATGCCCACTACGAGATCTGTAACAAATCCCGATTGACTCTCTATTAGCGCATTTAACGCACGTACATCAACTTGTTCTGACATAAGTAAAATATAAAGATTATATTGAAGTTTATTTGAAAGATTTATTCATTGCACTCATAATGCCTTGCAAATTATGAAACTGCATAACAATATTCTAACACATATTCATTATGCTACATACTATTCAATCTTTGTACTGGCTCTAATCATTCATTCAAGCTAAAATAAAAGCTTTTATTGCACAACAAAATATGTGCAAATTTACAATATTAAAAACTTTTATACTGCTAAAAAATATTAAAAATTAGACTTTAATAAAGATTCAATGCATATTTATAATAAAAACATGTTCTGAATACAATATTAACTTAGTACATACCCCGAAGAAAAATTCAAAACTATAAGATTATAAAAATGTAATTTAAAAACAAGCAGGGCATACATTATTGCAGTACTGTAAAGACTTTGACCTATAGGTCAGTTTTTCAGTGAACTTCTTATCTTTCAGCGGTCCTCTATCATCCACATTACCAGGCGTTAGCATCCATTGAATGATTTCACCTTTGTCGTTTATGACAAGATGGAGTTTGAAACCATAAAACCATCACGTGGTACATTTCCCCTTTGCTGCCCAACCTTTCATTGTCTTATGCTGCTTCTCACGCTTAATATGACAAGACACCAATGGTGTTGAGTCTATAATGGAAATTCCTGTACATTTTCCCAATGCACACGTTTGAAGGAACAACAATAAATGAAGCAGTACCTGAGATTGGCGCTCTACAAAGCGATTATAAGATACCGTGTTAGGAAACTCGTTTCGCATATGCTGGCAGACGTAACCTATATAAAATACCTACGGGTCAAAATATTTCACTCCTACATTTTTTGGGACGTGTTCTTATATCGAACTCATGTTAATAATAATTCATCGGAACATATCCGGCTCTGCGTATAAACCGAGAAATTCGTGGATGCCTTAAAAACATAGGAGGTGCCTGATTCAAAATAGAGCGCAACTGCGGAGTTATCATCGGAATCGGATATTGGTCGCAAATCATCATAAAGATTCCTGGCCCCAATACGTTATTAAAATTTTCAAGAATAAAATCAGCTTGCAACTTCTCCGTAGCTCTATTCAGTGAATCTTCAGCCAACATGATGTCTTCGAAATCTTTGCTATTTTCTGTGCCATCCCTCATCAATTTCACTCTACGTTGATAGAGCGCCACCCACTCTTGCTGAATCACATTGAGCGCCTTGTAATAATCACTCAATTTCTTATTAAGCACACCACCCGTAATACCGGTGCCAAAAACATCAACGCTTATGTCCACCTCGCCTTGCTCTATCACAACGGGCATCATTGTTGCACCATCAACATCCAAATGCCCCAAAACGATAGAATCGACCTGACCTGCAAACGAAAACTGACCGTGGACAATCTCGCACGAATCGATAAAGACACGCTGATTTTCGTCGTCAACGACCGCGAGATAAAGTTTCTCAGCTTTCACCACACCCTGCGAAAGGTCGCCACTAATATTATAGTGGCTGGCACAAGCCGAAAGCAAAAGCCAAGCAGCTATATTTACAAAGAAATGTTTGATACGAATCATTAGAAATAGCGCTGAACTAAACGTGATCATTAATAATACTGCAAATATACATTATAAGTTTGAAAATTGTCTAATTTTCCGCAATGATAGTCTATTTTTTAAGTTTTTTTAAACATCAGAATATCTGATTGACCGAAAATACGAACACAACGCTTTCGGCGTTTACTACAAAAAAGCCCCCACCACTTTTATTAGTTAAGAATTATTCTTACCTTTGCGAAATAATATCCAAATTATTAGCCTCCTTTTAGGTAGGGTGTTCAAAATTATAATAATAAGTGAGACTATTTTGAGGTGTATTGGATATTCAAAATATACTAAATCCGGATGGTCAAGACGCCGAAGGTGTCTCCGCTCAGTAACCGGGGCGTGCGAGCGAGGCGAGCACCCCCGGTGAGGAACTCACAAGCATCGCACCCTGGAGGGGTGCCCGAGCAACAAGCAACAAGATATGCCTGGTGTTGGGGCAATCTTTCAGAGTGCGACTACCCTTTGACACCAATCCGGGGATGTTCGCTACACTCAGACACCCCGGTTTACGAAAAGTAATGCCCTCGATATTATTAAAGGAACTTTAACACAGAGCAATCCCATATTATTTCCAATAAAAAAAGTACCCTACTCATTTATATATTAGTATGAACTACGCAATACCCCTCCCTACTTCCAAGGGCAATCATTGCGCTCCATTCCATCACACTATGCCCTCCGACCAAATAGAAAAAAATCAAAACAACTTGAAGCCCACCCTGCTCCCCGAATGGGCAATGCTTGAGTGCGTGCAGCTTACATGGCCCCACGAAGGCACCGACTGGGCTTATATGCTCGACGAAGTAACGGAATGCTATCTTCAGATGGTGTACCACATCACGCTCCGCACAAAGCTCATCATCGTCGCGCCCGACACTGAAAAAGTCAACGAAGTGCTCACGCAACGAATTCCTGAATCCTTGCGCGAGAACATCCAACTCGTAACCTGCCCCACTAACGACACTTGGGCGCGCGACCACGGATTCCTCACTTGCGTACAACCGGCTCAGGACGGAACTCCGCGCCGATTGTTGCTCGACTTCCGCTTCAACGGATGGGGCGGAAAGTTTGAAGCATCGCTCGACAATCAAATCAACAAGCACCTCCATTCAGCAGGCATCCTCAAGGGCGAATACATCGACCACCTCGACTTCGAACTCGAAGGCGGCAGCATCGAAAGCGACGGCAAAGGCACCATTCTCACCACCTCTACCTGCTTGCTCAATCCCAACCGCAATCCGCAATACTCGAAAACCGAAATCGAAGCCATGCTCAAGGAATGGTTCGGCGCAAAACAAGTGTTGTGGTTAAACAATGGTTACCTCGCCGGCGACGACACAGACTCGCACATCGACACGCTCGCACGCCTCTGCCCGATGAATACCATTCTATACGTGAAGTGCGACGATGAAAACGATGAACACTACCCCGCCCTCCACGCTATGGAAGAAGAACTCAAGGCAATGCGCACACTCGAGGGCGAACCCTATCGCTTAATACCGCTCCCCATGGCGCAACCCGTGTTCGACGACGAAGGCAGTCGTCTGCCGGCTACCTATGCCAACTATCTTGTGCTCAACGATTGCGTGCTCTACCCCACTTACAACGACACTTACAACGACCACAAGGCGCTCGTAGCAATAGCCAAAGCCTTCCCCAACTACGAACTCTCCGCCATCGATTGTAGCGCACTCATCCATCAGCATGGCTCGCTCCATTGTGCCACCATGCAGTATCCACGAATTTAGACATACAGATTTTTTATACTATGAAAGTTGGAATCATCCAGCAATCGTGTACAGCCAATGTGCACGACAATATGCAAAAACTCGCGGCTAACATTGCCGACGTTGCAGCACAAGGTGCTGAACTCGTAGTGCTTCAGGAATTACACAACTCGCTCTACTTCTGCCAGGTCGAAGCGACTGACAATTGCGACCTTGCTGAACCCATCCCCGGCCCCTCAACCGAGTTCTACGGAGCCATCGCACGCAAGCACAACATTGTGCTCGTCACTTCGCTCTTTGAGCGCCGCGCTCCCGGACTTTACCACAACACGGCAGTTGTATTTGAAAAAGATGGCAGTATCGCCGGAAAATACCGCAAGATGCACATTCCCGACGACCCTGCCTACTACGAAAAATTCTACTTCACACCAGGCGATATCGGTTTCCAACCTATTCAGACCAGTGTCGGAAAGCTCGGTGTGCAAGTATGTTGGGACCAATGGTATCCCGAAGGAGCACGCCTTATGGCGCTTGCCGGAGCCGAACTCCTCATCTATCCCACCGCCATTGGCTACGAATCCTCTGACACACCCGAAGAACAGGAGCGCCAGCGCGAAGCCTGGACTACCGTTCAGCGCGGACACGCCGTGGCAAACGGACTTCCCGTTATTGCCGTCAACCGCACAGGGCACGAGCCCGACCCCTCGAGCCAAACCAATGGCATCACCTTCTGGGGCAGTAGCTTCGTTTGCGGACCACAGGGCGAATTCCTCTACCGCGCCAGCAAGGACAAGGAGGAAAACGTAGTCATCGACATCGACATGAAGCGCTCTGAAAACGTTCGCCGCTGGTGGCCCTTCCTGCGCGACCGCCGCATCGAATGTTTCGGCAATCTCACAAAACGATTCATCGATTAACCATAAAGAAACGGACGTTTGCAACCTCAAGCAAACGTCCATTTTTTTGGCACAAAGTAGAACAATTTATCACCCCGATTGATTGGAATATTACCGCGGATGCTGTTGGGGCCACTTTATGTCGGCCCGGCGCCCCACAAGGGGCG
>JAFOWI010000161.1 GCA_017425985.1 Bacteroidaceae bacterium
GGCTTACGTGTCGCTCATCATCCCCTTCGTGCTCGCCTACATCGCTTATTGCTGGCGAAAGATGGACAAAACTCCGCTGACCACTAAGGAAATGGACGAAAATCCGCATTTGTACTAAAACTTTCGTTCCTCACCTTTTTTCTTGACATACTGACCATCTTCTTTCAGGGACGCAAGTACATTTCCTTAGACTTCCGACAGCAACACCGAAACCGGAGCGAGCGCACGCCTACACAAGGATGGTACGCTTGCTCCGATTTTTTTAAAGCGTTTGCTGCGTCGCTGCCGCCAAAGATGAAGTCATAAAAAAAAGGGGAGCGATGCGCATTTTCGGGCTTTTCGGCTGCGCGCGCTGCAAAGTTATGGCTTCGGCGTTTGGCAGTACAAACATTTTTTTTAACTTTGCGCACTCATTATTATTAATTAAGGGGGATTTTTTCTCCTTAATAAAGAAACAAACCAAAAACTAAATAAAAACTTTTGCTATGACTGCTGATATTTCAATGATAAAGGCTTTTTACGCCACTTTGTCGCAAAAGGTTGAAAGCGCAAAGGCTGCGCTCGGACATCCGCTCACACTTTCGGAAAAACTGCTCCACGCTCACCGTTCATCGACTATCGATGATGCAGCTACGTATGCCAACTATCGCCCCGACCGCGTGGCGATGCAGGACGCGACTGCACAAATGGCTGTGCTCCAGTTTATGAATGCCGGAAAAGACAGCACAGCGGTGCCCACAACCATTCACTGCGACCACCTTATCTGCGCTGAAAAGGGTGCACACTGCGACTTGAATACAGCTTGCAGCACAAACGCTGAGGTTTATGACTTCCTGCGCTCTGCTGCTGCTCGCTACAACATGGGCTTCTGGTCGCCCGGAGCGGGTATCATCCACCAGGTGGTACTCGAAAATTATGCATTCCCCGGCGGCATGATGGTCGGCACAGACTCACACACGCCCAATGCAGGCGGATTAGGCATGATTGCCATTGGCGTAGGCGGTGCAGATGCTGTTGACGTAATGACTGGGATGGACTGGGAACTCAGAGTGCCTAAGCGCATTGGCGTTTACCTCACAGGAAAATTAAGCAGTTGGACTTCGCCCAAGGATGTAATTCTTAAATTGGCAGGATTACTCACCGTTAAGGGCGGAACGAATGCTATTATTGAATATTTCGGCGAAGGCGCATCATCACTTTCGTGCACTGGCAAAGCCACCATCTGCAACATGGGAGCTGAAGTAGGAGCAACGACCAGCGTATTCCCCTACGACGCAAGCATGGAGCGCTATCTTGTTGCAACCGGTCGCACAGACGTGGCTCAAGCTGCCAACATGGTGAAAGAGCATCTCGCTGCCGACCCCGAAGTTTTAGAAAATCCCGAGGCTTACTACGACCAGGTGATTCGCATCGACCTTTCGAGTCTCGAACCCCACATCAATGGTCCTTTCACACCAGACGCTGCCACTCCCATTAGCAAGATGCAGCAAACGCTCATTGAAAAGGACTACCCCGCCGAAGTTGAAGTGGCGCTCATTGGTTCGTGCACCAATTCGTCGTACGAAGACCTCTCGCGCGCTGCATCCGTTGCAAAATCGGCTATGGCTGCAGGTTTGCGCCCCAAGGCTCAATTAATCATCAATCCCGGCTCTACGCTCATCAGCGAAACTGCAAAGCGCGATGGTATCCTGCAAATCTTCGAAGAAGCCGGAGCCATCATCATGGCAAACGCTTGCGGTCCATGTATCGGACAATGGAAGCGCAACACAGATACGCCAACACGCCGCAACAGCATCGTTACATCGTTCAACCGCAACTTTGCAAAGCGCGCTGACGGCAATCCCAATACGCATGCGTTCATCGTTTCCCCCGAAATGGCTGTTGCATTGGCCTTTGGTGGCAGACTGGACTTTAATCCTTCTACCGACGCCATCCTTCACCCTGAAACCGGCGAAACTATCATGCTCCAAACCCCATCGGGCTACGAACTCCCACAGGAAGGTTATGTAAGCAAATATGATTCGGGCTACGTTGCTCCACAAGCCGGCGCTCCCGAGCCCATCATTAACCCCGAAAGTCAGCGTCTTCAAAAGCTTGAACGATTCGCTGCCTGGGATGGCAACGACTTCGCAGAGTTGCACCTGCTCATCAAAACTCAGGGAAAATGTACTACCGACCACATCTCAATGGCTGGTCCGTGGCTCAGATTCCGCGGACACCTTGAAAATATTTCCGAAAACTGCCTGATGGGTGCGGTAAATGCCTTTAATGGTCAAACAAATTGCGTAGTATCTCAACTATCCGGCGAAGCTACGACTGTTCACAAAGCCGCCCTCTCCTATCGCACCACGGGCTCCATCGTTGTTGCTGAAGACAACTACGGCGAAGGCAGCAGTCGCGAACATGCAGCTATGGAACCTCGCTTCTTAGGCGTCAGAGCCATTATTGCCAAGAGTTTTGCGCGTATCCACGAAACGAATCTCAAGAAGCAAGGCATCCTTGCCCTGACTTTCGATACTGCGACGGATTATGATAAGGTCATGGAAAACGACCGCATCAGCATCAACACTTCGGCACTTGCCCCCGGCGCCATGCTTCAAGCTACGCTCCACCATGCTGACGGCAGCGAAGAAATCATCAACGTTCGCCACACTTACAACGAACAACAAATCAAATGGTTCAAAGCCGGCTCGGCACTTAACGCCATGACATGCTAAAACTATTTCCGTTAACACAAAAACGATACACACAGACATGATTACTACCACAATCCCCTATATTACCGGCGACGGCGTAGGTGCAGAAATTACGCCCTCCATGATTGCCGTTGTGAATGCAGCGATGACAAAAGCCTACGGCAACGAAAACACCATCGACTGGTTAGAACTCAAAGCAGGCGAAACTGCCTACAACGAATTGGGTACATACCTGCCCGACGCAACACTCGAAGCACTCACCCAACACAAAGTTGCAATAAAAGGTCCGCTCACAACGCCCATTGGTGGCGGTATCCGCTCGCTCAACGTAACGTTGCGCCAAACGATGGACCTCTACGTATGTCAGCGCCCTGTGAAATGGTACACAGGTGTTGAATCACCTGTAAAGCACCCCGAAAAAGTGGACATGGTAGTGTTCCGCGAAAACACTGAAGACATCTATGCGGGCATTGAATGGGCAGCCGGTACACCCGAAGCCGAAAAGTTCTTCAACTTCCTCCGCGACGAAATGGGCGTTAAAAAAGTTCGTTTTCCCGAAACATCAAGTTTTGGCGTAAAGCCTGTTTCGGAAGAAGGCACCAAGCGTTTGGTGAGAGCAGCTTGTCAATATGCCATCGACCACAACCGCCCCAGCGTGACCCTCGTTCACAAGGGCAACATCATGAAGTTCACTGAAGGCGGATTCAAGAAATGGGGATACGAAGTAGCTGAAGCAGAATTTGGCGAATACATCAAGTCGGGCAAGCTTGTTGTCAATGACTGCATTGCCGATGCTTTCCTCCAGAATGCCTTGCTCAAGCCCGAAAACTATAGTGTAGTAGCAACGCTCAATCTCAATGGCGACTACGTGAGCGACATGCTCGCAGCGCAGGTTGGCGGCATCGGCATCGCTCCTGGTGCCAACATCAACTACGACAACGGAAATGCCATCTTTGAAGCCACTCATGGTACTGCCCCCGACATCGCAGGTAAAAACATTGTCAATCCCTGCAGCATTATTCTCTCAGCAGTAATGATGCTCGAATATTTAGGCTGGAACGAAGCTGCTGCGCTCATCGAAACCGCCCTTGAAGGTGCATTTAAGGACGGAAAGGCAACTGCCGACCTTGCTCGCTTTATGCAAAACGGAACAGCACTCGGCACCAAAGAATTTACACAAGAATTGGTGAATAGAATTCAGGCATAAGCTACCCCAACCTGCAATGGAGAGTAAATAGTCAGCAAAAGCCATCATGCATTACTTAAAACTATCAAGGCATTACTTTACCGCAACAAGGTTATAGTTTCAATTAATAAGGCATTGGTATAAACCATTAAATCAACTATTTACTTCCAATAATCAAATCACAACACACAAAACAGACTACCTAAATGAAAAAGAAAGAATATACGATATACAAGCTCTCGGACGACATGAAGAGTTGCATCAAGATGGATCCCGAACTCTTCAAAAAACTGGATGTTAAACGCGGTCTGCGCAACGACGACGGAACAGGTGTGCTCGTAGGTCTTACAAACATCGGTAACGTTGTGGGCTACGAACGCACCGAGAGTGGATTGAAGCCTATTGAAGGCGAGCTCTACTATCGCGGCTACGAAATCCAGGAGTTGGCACATGCTATCATGAAGGAAAAGCGCTTCGGATTCGAAGAAATTGCTTACTTATTGCTTTCAGGCAAATTGCCCGACCCCGAAGAACTTCAGGACTTCGTCACACTCCTTGTAGATAACATGCCCCTGGAGCAAAAAACCATCCTTCACATCATTGAGCTCGAAGGCACAAACATCATGAATATCCTGGCGCGCAGCGTGCTCGAACTCTATACTTTCGACACTACGCCCGACGATACTTCGCGCGACAACCTTATGCGCCAAAGTGTGGAACTCGTTTCGAAATTCCCCACCATCATTGCCTATGCGTACAATATGCTACGCCACAAGATGCTCGGAAAGTCGCTTCACATTCGCCATGCACAGCCCCACTATTCGATTGCGCAAAACTTCCTTTATATGCTTAAGGGAAAAACCTTTACCGACCTTGAAGCGCGCACCCTCGACCTTTTGCTCATGCTACATGCCGAACACGGTGGTGGTAACAACTCTACGTTCACCGTTCGCGTAACGTCCTCTACCGGCACCGACACCTATTCCTCTATCGCAGCTGGTATCGGTTCGCTCAAAGGTCCCAAACACGGTGGTGCAAACATCAAGGTTACCGACATGGTCGAACACCTCAAGCGCAACATTTGCAACTGGGAAGACGAACTCGAAATCAAGCGCTACCTCACACGCATCCTCAACCGCGAAGTTTACGACAAAGCCGGACTTATCTATGGTATCGGACACGCCGTTTACACCCTCTCCGACCCACGCGCCAATCTGCTCAAGGAAATGGCAAAAGAATTGGCTCACGAAAAGGGTCGCGACCGCGAATATGCTTTCATGGAGCGCCTCGAACGAATTGCCATCGAAACATTCTATGAAATCAAGGGCGACAAGAAAAAAGTCTGCGCAAACATCGACCTCTATTCAGGTTTCGTTTACGACATGATTGGCATTCCTCAGGAAATCTACACCCCCTTGTTCGCCATGGCACGTATCGTCGGATGGTGTGCACACCGCAACGAAGAACTCAACTTTGAAGGCAAGCGCATCATTCGTCCCGCCTACCGTTGCGTAGCCGACAGTATGAAGTACAAGCCACTTCACAACAGATAAACACTTCACCTCAAAAAGGAGAAAGCAGAAAGTAACACAATGCACCACACGCGTGCATCCCCTCTTTCTCCTTTCTCCTTTTTGTTGCAAAGTCTTAAAATAACAACTTTTTCACATTATGCAAACTCCCCTTACGCAAAATACGCTCCGCAACCTGGGCTTCACATCGCTCACGCCGATGCAGGAGTCTATGTTCAAAGTGGTAAAAGAAGGCAAGAACGTAGCACTGCTTTCGCCCACCGGTAGCGGAAAAACACTTGCTTTCCTCCTCCCCCTGCTCCATCGACTCAAACCCTCGAAAGCATGGCCACAGGCGGTCGTCATACATCCCTCGCGCGAATTGGCACAACAGA
>JAFOWI010000162.1 GCA_017425985.1 Bacteroidaceae bacterium
GCCAAAAAAAGGGAGGAACTGCGTAGTTCCTCCCTTGTAATACAAAGTTACAACAAAATTTGACGAAATCCAAATTTGTTAATAGATGTTAATTTAACATGCGTTAACAATTTATCGTTTGTTTTGCAATCTGCGCTTTGCGAAAGTGTTTGTTTTGCGCATCGCTGATTCCGTTTGCCGGAACCTAAATTACGACTTGTTTTGATACCAATGTCGCGGAATGTTGTCTTTGTTCGAAAAAGCTCGTGCAATAGAAATTTGCGTGATGGTTGGGTTCAGGTTTCCAATCTTATTTCGTAGCGAGTGTTCGTTGTGCCACGTAGTCGTGCACTCGGTCGCGGTAGGTGTCGGAAACGGGTATGGATTTTTCGTCAATGACGATGCTGTTTTTCTCAACGGCCGAGATGCGCCCCATGTTGACAATGTAGGAGCGGTGCACGCGCATGAAGATGCCGGGCGGCAGATGGTCCTCAATGGATTTCATCGATGTGAGCGAAAGTATGGCGCGCTGAGTTGAGGCGGTGTAGATTTTGACGTAATCCTTGAGACCCTCGATGTAGAGGATGTCGTCGTAGTCAACGCGCACCAATTTGTAGTCGCTCTTGATGAAGAGCGATTGCTGGTCAGCGGTTTGGACAGAAGGAGTGGGCGTGGTTGCTGCTTGTTCAAAGCTTTTGAGCGCATGTCCGGCCGTTTCAAGGAAGTCGGGGTAGGCGATGGGCTTGAGCAGGTAGCCGATGGCGTGTACCTTGTAGCCCTCAATAGCGTATTGGCTGAAGGCTGTGGTAAAGATAATTTTCGTAGTGCTCGGTATGAGCTTTGCCAGTTCGAGTCCGCTGAGTTCCGGCATTTGAATGTCGAGGAAAACCAGGTTGACAGGCTCTGTGCGCAGCATGGCCATGGCTTCGATGGCGTTGGAGAAGGTGCCTCTGAGTTCAAGGAAGGGCGTTTTGTTCACATAGTTTTCGAGTAGCGCTTGTGCCAGAGGTTCATCGTCGATGATGATGCAGCTGAGTTGTGCCATGTTTGAATGGGGGCTTTAGGGGTGGGTATTACTTGCCTTTGACTTCGATGTGCGACACGTAAGCGTCGCCGTCCACGCCTTGGTGCCATACGTACTGGTCGGGGTAGGCGAGGTCGAGGCGCTGGCGCACCTGTTGCAGGCCGATACCTCCGCCGCTCTTGTCGTCGGACGTCTTGGGCACGTTCGTGTTGCGGCAGTCAAAGATGATAGTGCCGTCGGGCGTCACGCTTAGGCTGATGTGGATGAAGCATTGCTGCGTGTTGCTGATGCCGTGTTTGAAGGCGTTCTCCACCAATGAGATGAAGAGCAGCGGAGCTACGAGTGTGTTTTCGGCTTGTGCAACGTTGAGGTCCACTCGGAGGTCGATATTCTTACCTACACGAAGCCCCATGAGGGCTATGTAGTTGCTCAGGAAGTTGGCCTCCTTCTGTAGTGTCACCCACTCCGTCTGGTTTTCGTAGAGCAGGTAGCGCAGCAGTTTGCTCAGGTCGAGTATGGCGTCTTGCGCTTTCGTCGTGTCGAATGCCGTGAGGGCATAAATGTTGTTGAGCGTATTGAGCAGGAAGTGGGGCGACACTTGGTTTTTCAGGTTCATGAGTTCTGCCGCCTGGCGGTCAACCTCGGCTTGCTTGCGCGCCACTTCGGTGCGATGCCAGCTGAGGCTGAGGCGCAAAGCTAAGGAGATGGCTGCCGCGATGAGGAAGTGGAAGGCACTCTGCACCCACTTGTAGGATTGGAACAGCAGGAATCGGCTCGCTCCGTGTTCGCGGAAGCGCCCGGTGTTGCGGCGAGGGCGAAGAGGCATTTGCTCGGTGGAGTAATACCAGTCCATCAGCATTTCTCGTCCCACGATGAGCGCCACGATCATTACGAAGTTGAGCACGATGTACTGCCAGTACTTGTGTTTCAAGAAGTAGCGCGGAATGAGGAGGAAGTAGTTGACGTAGAACACGATGCACGACGCTACGTTCCACACACTGGTGAAGAAGTAGCGGCGCCAGTCCGTTTCGTCCAGCCCGCCTCGGGTGAACAATAGTGGGGTGAGGAATATGTAGCCCCACACCACGATGTGGAGCAAGGCTTCGAGGTAGCGCGCTCCGCGGGGCGAGAGCCCACTACCTCCGATTTGCAGATTATTCATAGCGTATAGCTTCTATGGGGTCGAGGTTTGCTGCCTTCTTGGCAGGATACCAGCCGAAGAATATGCCCGTGAATGTGCAGACGGCAAAACTGAGCATCACGCTCCAGGGCTGAATCTGCACAGGCCATTGGGCAAAGGTGGTGATTCCGTAGGTGATGAGCATGCCGAAGAGCACTCCGATGATGCCACCCGTGATGCTCATGAGCACGGCTTCGATGAGGAATTGCGAGAGGATATCGATGCCGCGCGCGCCAACCGACATGCGCAGACCGATTTCCTTGGTGCGCTCCGTGACGCTCACGAACATGATGTTCATGATGCCGATACCGCCTACGATGAGCGATATGCAAGCCACGCAGAGCAGGAGGGTGGTCATGACGTTGGCTGTAGAATTCATCATCTCCATCATCTCCTTCTGCGAGCGGATGGTGAAGTTGTCTTCGTCAATGCCTGCGCGCAACTTGTGGGAGCGGCGCAGAAGGGTGGTGATTTCCTCGATGGCTTCGTCCGTATAGGTTTCGGTAAGCGCCGAGGCGGTGATGTTGCTCAGGTGGGTGACGGCAAGGATGCGCTTCATCACGGTGGAGTAAGGCGCAAGGACGAGGTTGTCCTGGTCCATACCGAAGGTGTTGTAGCCCTTGGATTTCAGTACGCCCACGATGCGGAAGGGGATGGACTTGAAGCGAACGACTTTGCCCACGGGGTCCTCGCCACCGGGGAAGAGTTCGTTGGCAACGGTTCGGCCGATGACGCAGACTTTGGCACTGAGGCGCACGTCCTCGTCGTCGAACATCTCGCCTTCCTCAACCTGGAGCTGACGAACGTCGAGGTAGCCCACGCTTACGCCGTAGAGCGTAGAGGGAGTGTTGTTGTTGCCGTAGATAAACTGTCCGCCACTTTGCACCATGGGGCTGATGGCTTTGACCATCTTAGCTTCGTTGGCAAGGAGCTCGTAGTCCTTGATTTTGAGTGTTTGCATGGCGCTGGCTTCCTGGCGTGCTCCGCCGGGTCCTCGGTCGGCACCGGGGTTGATGTAAATCATGTTGGAGCCCATCTGCGAGATGTTGCTCTGAATGCTGGCTTTGGAGCCTTCGCCAATGGCTATCATCGTGATGACCGATGCAACGCCAATGATGATGCCGAGCATTGTGAGAAATGCGCGCAACTTATTGGCTGCGATGGCGCGAAGGGCTATTTTTAGTAGGTTTGTAAAGTGCATAAGGTTTCTGATTTTTTTGGTAGGGCCTGAAATAATAACATGTAACGCTGAGGAGCCGTATTATTCCGAGCACCCGCCACTAATCATCTTCGGGGATGGGGAGCGCATCGAGGGCTTCCTGTGCCGAGAGGATGTTGTCGTTGAGCGTGTCTTCCTTAATCTGACCATCGCGCAGCACGATGTTGCGCGAAGAGTATTGCGCAATTTCGGGGTTGTGCGTCACGAAAATAATGGTGCGCCCTTCGGCGTGCAGACGTTGGAAGAGCACGAGGATTTCGAACGATGTGCGCGTGTCGAGGTTGCCGGTAGCTTCGTCGGCAAGGATTACGGCAGGGTCGTTGACCAACGCACGCGCGATGGCCACGCGTTGCATCTGTCCGCCCGACATCTGATTTGACTTGTGGTAAAGGCGGTCGCCAAGACCTACGGCCTGAAGGGCTTTGATGGCGCGCTCAGTGCGCTCTTTGCTCGACACGCCAGAGTTGTACATCAAGGGCAACTCAACGTTCTCAACGGCTGTAGTCTTAGCAAGGAGGTTGTAGTTCTGGAAAACGAATCCGATTTTGCGGTTGCGGAGCACGGCGCGCGCGCTGCGCTTCATCTTGCGCACGGAGATGCCGTCGAGCAGGTAGTCGCCGCTTGTGGGCGTGTCGAGACAGCCCAATTGGTTGAGCAAAGTGGATTTGCCCGACCCCGATGTGCCCATGATGGTGACAAATTCGCCTTCGTGGATTTTGAAAGAAACTCCGCGCAGTGCGTGCACCACTTCTTCGCCAACGAGGAAGTTGCGCTTCACATTTTGAAGTTCGATCACTACTTTTTTATCCATAACTTAGGAGATAGGATGCTTGATGAAAATTTGGGAGGAGGCTACTGTTTTTCAGAAAAACAGGGCTTGCCTTTACTTTTTGTTCTTGTTTTGCTTGCGAGGACCGGGCATGAAGGGGCTACGCTGCGCTGCCTGAGGACCGAAGTCGGGCGAATCGAATTCCATGTCGAGGATGATGGAGTCGCCCTCGTTGATACCCGATAGGATTTCGGTGCGCACACCGTTGGTGATGCCTGTTTCTACGGCGTAAGCTTTGAACGTGTTGCCTTCGTGCTTCCAAAGTTTGTTGTTGCCGGCGCAATCCTCGATAACGCAGTCTTCGCCCAATACTTCAGCGTTGGGAACGAAGCGGAGCGCCTTGGTGGGAATGGAAAGCACGTCGGCAATTTCCATGGTGAAGATGGTTACGTTAGCTGTAAGTCCGGGCTTGAGTTTGAGCTCGGCATTGGGTGCTGCGATGACCACTTCGTAGGTCACGACATTGTTCTCGATTGTAGCTTCCTGGCGCACCTGCGTAATTGTGCCCGAGAATGTTTCGGCTGGGTAGGCGTCAACATTGAATTCCACGCGCTGACCTTGCTTCACGCCGCCTATGTCGGCTTCATCGACCTTGGCGATGACGCGCATGTCGGTCAGGTCCTTCACGATGGTGAAGAGCGTAGGCGTGTTGAAGCTTGCCGCTACGGTTTGGCCTTCTTCGACAGCCTTGGAGAGGATGACACCGTCGATAGGCGAGGTGATAGTGGCATAACCAAGGTTTGTTTCGGCTTTGCGAACCGCCTCGCGGCGCATGTGGTAGGCAGCTTGTGCCTGGCTCAGTGCGAGGGCTGCCTGCTGGAATGCGTTGTCGCTGATGTCGCCTTGGGCATGGAGCGCCTTTTGTTTGTCGAAGAACCATTGCTGGTACTTGAGGTCGGACTTTGCGCTCTGCAAATTGTTCTGAGCACTGGAGAGTTCGCTTTCAAGGTTGACTTTGTCGAGCACGGCGATGACTTGACCTTTGCGTACTACGTCGTTGTAGTCCACAAAAATCTCATTAATGATGCCCGAAACCTGCGTACCCACTTCGACCGTTGTGACGGGTTCGATAGTGCCGGTAGCTGTGATGCTGCTGCTGAGTGTGGCTTTCTCAACGCATGCGAAATCGTAGGATACCTGAATGGGGGCTTCGGATTTGTTGAAGAAGAAGAAGGCGGCTACGCCAAGAGCGATGACGACGAGCGCTATTTTCAGAGTTTTATTGAATTTCATAATATGTGTGGTGTGGTAAGGTGATTGTTAGATTTCGATGTCGTGGCCTGCATAGAATGCAAGTAAGGCTTTGTTGAGCAGCGCCGTGTACTTGTCCTGCAAGAGTGTTTGCTTCGCTTGGAGCAGTCGGCCGCGGCTGCTGAGCAGGTCGGTGATGTCCTTCTGACCTTGCTCGAACTGGCGGCTTGTGTTGTCGTAGCTCAGTTGCAGACTCTCTACGTTGTCGGTGGCTGCAATGAACTTGTATTGGCTGTTGGTGGCATTGAGCCAACAGGTTTCTACCGTGTTGTAAATGTTTTTCTCAACATCAAGATGGTCGTACTGCGCCGTGAGTTGGTTGATTTTGGCGCGTTCGATGCTGCTCTTCGTGCGACGTTTGTCGTAGATGGGGATTTGTACGCTGAGCCCCAAGCTCATGTTGAAGTTGTACTTCATTTGTTGTACCCACGTGCGTGTAGAGCCCGACATGTAACTATCGCCAAGGTTGCCTTGAAGATTGATGGTGGGCAGATAACCGGCCTTGGCTTTCTTCACAGCCAAGTCGGCGCGCTCCATACTGATGAGGCTTGACTTCATCTGTGGGAGTTGGCTGAGCGCAGCTTGGTAGGCTTCGGACTTGGCTGGGATGGCGGTAAAGACTTTAGCGTCGTCAACATGCATAGGTGCAATTTTGAGCGCTTCGTCGGGGCCTAATTCGAGTACTTGCTTGAGTGAAAGCTCTACGTTGCGGATTTGTGTTTCGGCATTCACAACGTCGTAGCGTCCCTGGCTGAGTTGCGCGCGCAGTTGAGCAAGGTCGGAGCGCGAGATTTGTCCGTTGTTGAACATACGTTCGCCGCGGGCGTAAACGATAGAGTCGTGGTGTAGGAGTTCTTTGTTTACGGCGAGGGCTTCGCGCATGTAGAGAATCTGAACGTAGAGTTGTGCAACTTGCTCTTGGATGGAGTTGGCTTTTTGAGCCGTTGCGTAGATAGCTTGCTCCATTGCGAGCTTGCTATCTTTGATGTTTAAGGAGCGCTGACCGCCATTCCATACAGTCCACGAAGCGCTGACACCATAGGAACCGCTCCACGTTGTTTTGTCTGAGGCGGTGGATGTGATGCCTCCGTTGACAAAGCTCGTTACGTCCTGCTGGAAGGGGCGATGTTGCATGTTCTGCGAAAGGCTGGCGCTTAAGCTGGGCAACCATTCAGCGTTGGATTCCTTAATGCCGATGTCCGAAAGTTGTTCGTTGGCCTTGCTTTTCTGAAGTTGTATGTTGTGCTTCAGTGCATAGTTCAAACAGTCCTGTAAATTCCAACCTTCATCTTGTGCATAAGTGGTAGTGGTAGCAAGTAGTGCTACCGAGAATGCTATAATCTTCTTCATGCTGTATAGATGATATTTTTGTGGGATAATCTGAGAAATTGGCTGTCGCCGTAAAATTCTTGGCAAAATTAAGTAAAACATTGCTCTAATTTTATAGTTTCAATTTAGTTTTTGAATAGTTATAGACAAAATGACCTTTTTTATCGTTTATTTATTATAATAATGAGTGCAATTTTATTTTTTTTGTAATTTTGTTGGCAATACATGACCTCAATTTAGGGTGAGGCATGTTCGACAGGATAATCAATTATTTAAATTTTATAAAAAACACAATAATTATGTTTTCAGGAATAGTAGAAGCAATGGCTCGCGTAGTCAGTATAGAAAAAGAGCAGGAAAATATTCATTTCACGTTTCAGTGCCCCTTTGCGGATGAACTCAGAATAGACCAAAGTGTGGCGCACAATGGAGTGTGCCTGACGGTGGTAAGCATTGATGGTAATACGTATGTCGTTACGGCTATGCTTGAAACGTTGCAGCGTTCAAATTTAGGATTGCTCCGAGTGGGGGATTATGTGAATGTTGAGCGTTCGATGATGATGAATGGCCGCTTGGATGGCCATATTGTGCAGGGACATGTGGATGAAACAGCCGAATGTGTTGCGATTGAAGATGCGCAAGGCTCGTTTATCTATACCTTTAAGTATCCTAATGATGTGGAAATGGCACGTAAGGGTTATTTTACCGTGGATAAGGGTAGCGTGACGGTGAATGGAGTGAGTCTGACGGTATGTAATCCTACGGATGATACATTCCAGGTTTGTATTATCCCATATACCTACGATAATACCAATTTCCATACGTTTAGAGTAGGAACTAAGGTAAATATTGAGTTTGATATATTAGGAAAGTACATCGCTCGATTGCAGCAGTTTAATTAAGTCCACGCGGATGACTCGAAAACAACGTATTGAAGAGGTTCTCAGGTATTTGGGGAGCGTGATGGACGATACGGAAACGGAATTGGACTACACGACCCCCTTTGAGTTACTGATAGCTGTGATGCTGAGCGCGCAATGCACAGACAAGCGCGTGAATATGGTGACACCGCCACTTTTCGCGGCTTATCCAACAGCAGCAGGTTTGGCGAATGCTACAGCGGACGAGGTTTTTGCTTACATAAAAAGTGTGAGTTATCCCAATAACAAGGCGAAGCATTTGGTGGCAATGGCAAAAATGCTGCAGGAAATGCATGCCGGACAAGTTCCCAACACGCTCGAAGAACTTACGGCGCTCCCTGGTGTAGGTCGTAAAACGGCAAATGTAGTGATGGCGGTGGCTTTTGGAAAGGCTGCTTTGGCAGTGGATACGCATGTGTATCGCGTGAGCCATAGATTAAACCTTGTTCCGAAAGATGCTACAACGCCTTATGCTGTGGAGAAAGCTTTGAGGAAATATATCCCTGATGCAACAGTAGCGGCCTCACATTATTGGCTCTTGCTCCATGGACGATACACCTGCACGGCGCGAAATCCTAAATGTGATGGGTGTGGACTTGCCAACCTTTGTCCGTCAAAAGTAAAGTTTGTGAAGACTTGTTCTGCAAAAGAATAGGTTTTATTCAGAAATTAGTTTAGTATTTAATTTTATAAAAGTAGTTCGTATGAAAAAAATTGCAACGTTGTTAGTAATGTTGTTTGTGCTGTGTGGCGTGCAAGTCATGGCGCAAACAGATTATTATGTGGCGCATGGTGCAGATGTAAACGTGAGTCACTCAACACATTATCCTAAAACAATTAGTATTGTAGGAACGCAGAGTGAAGAGCAGGTGTTGACGAATATTGCATCGGCAATTCATTGTCCGGCTTATTTTGATAAGACTTCAACAACGTTTGAGGTGTTGGCCGGAGATTTGGTTACGCCCAATGTAACAATTAATGGCGCCTGGATGCATAGCTATGTTTATGTTGACTGGAATAATAACAAGCAGTTTGACGTAAATATACAGGGGGATGGACCTTACGCTAAGGGTGAGAATAACGAATTGATGTGCTGGTCGCTTTATAGTAAAACTGGTAATGGCGATACGGGCTGGAATAGTGATGGCGTATATCAGTCAAATGGTAATGTGCTTGCTCCGGGTTCGTTTTATGTTCCTGCTGATTTGGAAGTAGGTTCGGTTTATCGTATGCGCTACAAGGTGGAGTGGAATAGTATTGACCCTGCTGGCAGTGGTGATAAGTTTTTAACTGATGGTGGAGCTATTATTGACGTAATGCTCAAAATTGCGGGTAAGGCTACTGAGGTTGAAAAATATCCATTGAATGATTATAAGGAACCTCGCGTAGGAACTACTCCTGATGCCGCAGAATGGAATGCGTTGGGTGAAGGGCTTCAGGCTTCATGGGGTACGCGTGATGATTTTTACTCTCTTCATGAAGTTCCTCAGCATGAATTGAAAACTGAGGCTACTATCCATGCGTGGAAGGGTGAGAGAGCAAATATTCAGGCTGTGTTGTTCAGTAAAACGGATGAAGGAACACTCAGCGTACGCATGACAGAGTGGAAGAAGAACGGTGTTGATACGGGTATCAATGCCGGAGATGCGCGTTTTGTTAACTATGTTATAACAGACGACTTCAAGGCTTGTGGTAATCATCCGTCAGGTTGGCAAACATGGTTGGTGGCAGACGTTATTGATCAGGATAAACCGCATGCAGTACCCGCAATGGAAACGCGACCTGTTTGGTGTACACTCGAAATTCCCCGTAATGTGGAGGCTGGCGCCTATACGACAGAACTTGAAGTTGTAGATGAAGCAGGCAATGTTGTGAAGTCACTCAAGTTGAATGTGAGTGTGAATGCTCATTCGTTGCCAGAAGTGAAGGACCAGAAATTTCATTTGGATTTTTGGCAGCAGCCTTATGCCGTAAGCAGATATTATGAAGTAGAACGTTGGAGCGATGAACATATAGAAGCGTTGCGTCCTTATCTCGCGGCGCTCGGTCGTGCAGGACAGCGTACTGTTTCGGCTATAATGTTCTATGAACCTTGGGGAGAACAAACACATGATCTCTTTGACCCAATGGTGCAGACGGTGAAGAAAACGGACGGAAGTTGGGCTTATGATTATTCTATCTTTGATAAGTATGTAGCACTTTGCGCAGAATATGGTATTGACAAGCAGATTAACTGTTTTAGTATGGTTCCTTGGGATATGAACTTCCGTTATTGGGATGAAGCTACGGGCACATATAAGAATATTCAGACAACAACGGGTACTGCAGAATATCGCGATTTGTGGAATAGTTTCCTTAAAGCTTTCAAGGCGCACTTGCAGGAAAAGGGATGGTTTGAGAAAACAAATATTGCGATGGATGAACGTGCTGAGGCTGATATGTTGAATGCTTATAACATTGCAAGCGCACTTGGCTTTAATATGGCATTGGCAGGTAATTACCATTCATCTTTGAGCGATAAATTGCAAGATTTCTGTGTGGCATTAGGTCAGGATAAGAAATTTACAGCAGAGCAGCGCGCTGAGCGCAAAGCTAAAAATCGCATTACAACTTTCTATACAAGTTGTGCTGATGCAGAACCTAATATTTATACGAATTCGTTCCCTGCAGAGGCTGCGTTTTTGCCAATTTATGCAGCGGCTAACGATTTGAGTGGTTATTTGCATTGGGCATGGATAAATTGGGACGAACATCCTTTGACAGACAGTAGATATCGTAAGTTTGGTTCAGGGGATACATATTGTTATTATCCTGGTAACCGTTCAAGTGTTCGCTTTGAACGTTTGATTGAAGGTATTCATCAGTATGAAAAAATTCAGATTCTGAAAGAAGAATATAAGGATAATCCAGAAAAAATGAAGCAACTCAACACATTGTTGAAGCGCTTTGAAAGTCATGCAATTGTTGGCGAAGAGTGTGCTCCGATTGTAAATAATTTGGAGGAATTTCTTAATGGTCTTGAAGTGGAGATACCAGTTGCAACGGATGTTGTAACTGGCTATTACCATTTAGTTGGCCGTGCTACAAGTCGAGCGGAATACCTGTATAATAATGCATTACTGAATGGAAATAATTTTCGTTTCACGCTTCAGTCAAATGCTATGGTGAATACCAATAATGGTGTTTGGCATGTGACTGTAAAAGACGCAGGGAAAC
>JAFOWI010000163.1 GCA_017425985.1 Bacteroidaceae bacterium
CGTTAATTGTAAACAAATGTTAAAATTTCAAAATCCGTAATTTTGTCAAAAAATGTTTTTGTTCGTGACGTGTTTTTCCGGAAAATCATCGCGGATGCCGTAGGGGCCACTTTATGTCGGCCCGTACGCCGGAACGGCGTAATGAAAAAATGCCACCTGCTCTTTGCTCGCTGATGTTTTTTTCTCACGCAGACTTCACGGACTTCGCAGAAACGCACTGGCTTCGCGTGCTTGCCATGCGGGGTGTGCAAGTTCGCCCCTCGCGGGGCGGCGGGCCGACATAAAGTGGCCCCTACACCGTTCGGAATGTTTGTGCTATGAAATGCGCCGAACAGTTCTGTGATTTCTGTAAAGTCTGTGTGAAATTAAATTCATTTCTGTGTGAAATCAAAAATTATGTTCTTAAATTCGGTGCGCTAAGCCACGGTCTGAAAGACCAATAAGCACCAAGCCCAGGGCAAGCGACGCAGGAGCGACACCCTGGGTGGAAGGTAGGATGTACATTGCGCCCTGAAAGGGCAAAAGCAAAGATAAGCTACTGATGTTCACAGCTTTTGCTCTTTCAGAGCGTACTCAATTGTGCTGTCGTTACCCAGGGCGTTGCCCCGGGCTTTGAGCTTGTTGGCCTTTCAGGCCGCATAGCTTGCAGAACTTATAATAAACAACACGCATATTACGATGGCGGACGCTCACATTCGCCCCTCATGGGGCGGCGGGCCGACATAAAGTGGCCCCTACACCTTGCGGGATGTTTGTACGATGAAATGCGCCACGTGGGTCCACGCTGCCCACATATGCCACACAATATAAAGAATACGCAAAAAAAAAATGTTGGCTGCACTCGGATTAGAACGCAGCCAACAATATGGGGTAGGAGGTGGGCAATCGGATGCCGACCTGCTTAATTGCCTGTAAGCAACAAGTTTACGATAGACGAAACGTCGGATACATTGAGCTGGCCGTCGCAATTCACGTCTGCAGCCTTGTTGAAACTACCTGCTTCGGGATTCAGCAACAATGCCACGATGGACGAAACGTCGGACACATTGAGCTGACCGTCACCGTTTACATCGCCAAGAAGCGCTGACGCTACTGTCACTACCGACTTGACATGTTCAACTTCGAATGCTGTCATGGCGTCGGTCTTGGTCATCACGATGTTCTTCACCGATAGTTCGTAGTCGCCATCGGCAAGGTCGTCGGCCGGCACGAGGGTCACGTTGAACACCTCGCCTTCCGTACCGGGAATGACGTTGTTGCGCATCGAGTAGCACACGAAGCGCAGCACGTTCGGCGCGAGGAAATTGGTTTCGAAGCTGAAGCCACGTCCGATGCGGTCGCTATTGAGTTCGTAGTAGGGGTAATCGTCTTCGTCCACCTTGAACGTGATACCTTCGGGCAACACGAGGTCGAGTTGGAAGGAGATAATGTCTTCCGTGTTGCGCATCAGGATGGGGAGCGCAAACTCTTCGCCGGCGCTGACGGTGATGTCCTCGGCATAGAGCACGTTAGCATAGTTTTCGGGGTCGGTTTCAGAAGGAGCTTCGCCCGGAATGGTCAGCAGTCGCGATGTAACGCCCTCGGGCTTGTACACCTGATTTTCGACCGTGGAAAGACGCACGTTGCTCACGGCTATCGTGTGATAGTCCGTTGCAGCATCGGCACTCATCACGAGAGGCACGTAGAGAAGAGCGCCTTCCGAGCCCTCGATAGGAGTGTTTTCCATAGAGTAGCCCACGATACGCAAGGCTCCGTCGCTCACAAAGGCAGCTTCGACAACGTGTTCAGCCGAAAGGCGAACAGTCTGCTCGATTACAACCGCCGGGGTGGCAGCAGATTCGGGCATAGCCAACGTGACGCCGTTGGGCAAATAGAGGTCGAACTGGAAAGCCGTGAGTTGCTCAGCATTGTTCATCAGGATGGGGAGCATGAATGTAGCTCCGGGCACCACTTCTGCATCTTCCGTGAAGAGCAGGTTGGACTGGCTCAAATTGGGAGCGTATTCCGCATTGAGGTAAGCATCGAAAGCCGTCTGGAGGGCGATGACCTGCGCCTTTGTTGCAGCGCCTTCGGACAAAGCGATTTTGGCGTTCTGCAGTTCGGCAAGGAGATAGGCCTTCACTTCGGCAGGAATGGTGCTGTCGATGGACGAGTCATAATCGAGCTTTGCTTCCCACACACCAAACTCTGAGAGCGCAAAGAAGTAGTTAGGCTCGCCGTTGAGATTGTCCACGGCATCGAAACGCAGATAGCGATAAGCCTGACTTAGGCCTGCGCAACCGAAACCTACACCACCGGGCACATTATATTGGTACTGATAACCATCGTAGTCCTCGATTTTAGAGTAGTCGTAGATGTAGTCGAGGAAGAGAGTCGTTTCGAACGACCATTGCTTGTCAGCGCTATCGTCGTTGGAGCCATAAACATTCCACTTCGTAGGCGCACGATTAGAGTTGTAGGTGGACGTATTGCGCTTGAGCGTCTTCACAGCAATGGCGCTCAGCGCATTTCCTTCGCCGAGGTCAACGATGAGGTTGTGGGGCACTTCGGATGTTGCGTAGCTGCTCCAGTTAGAGTGGAAATAAGTGTCGTGATTGTTGTCGGCAAGATATTCAATGGCGCCTTCGGAGATTTCGGGAGCGTTGCATGTGACATTGATTGTAGATTCGTACGTTTCTTCGTTGTAGTCAAGGCGCACATATCCGTGATTCTCAAACTCGCCCTCGGGCTCTACGCCTACAGCCACATAGGTAATGCCCTCGGACAGCGCCTTCTCGACGTTGGCAACAAGGGTTTCGAGGCTTTGTGTGGATGCATCGTCGGCATATGCCACCATATCCGAATTAGACTGCTGCTGAGCCATTGCAACACCGGCTATCAGCGTAGCTACAGCAAGTAAAACACTTTTCATACTCATTAATTTATTTGTTCAGACAAACATAGCGAACAGTAGCTCCGAGTTTCGACACACAAAATCAAACCTCTCGGCCACGCTCCTATATATACCTATATATATAAATGTGTAAACCACTGCAAATATACGTAAACTTTTGAGAAATAAAAAAAAAGGGCGCACCTTTTTAGGAGGTACGCCCAATCTTAAAATATGTCTCTGAAACACAGAGGATTCTTTCTTACTTCATCACCTTCTTACCGTTGATGATGTAGATGCCACGCTGCTTAGCGTTAGTAGGACGGCCGTAGAGGTCGTAGATAGTCTGACGAGCGGCTGCTGCGTCAACACCTTCGATGCCTGTAGCGTTGCCTACGCTGACTGCGCATGAAGTGTTTTCGGGGTAAACACTTACACTCTTACCGTCAACTTCCTCTGTAAGCACTGTTTC
>JAFOWI010000164.1 GCA_017425985.1 Bacteroidaceae bacterium
ATGCTTATGGAGGTTGCAGAACCACCCCCAAATGAAGAACTAAATTTATAGAGGAGGGCTTGTCATAGATAAAAAAAACTCCCAACTACTCTTTTTTAGAGGGTTGGGAGAGAATTGTTGTGTTTAGCGGACAGTAATAATTAATTTTAGAAATGAAAAAAGGGAATCAACCACTCCTGCTTAAATGATAATGGAGTAAGGTTGATTCCCTTTTTGTGGTATGTTTGGTCCGAGCGGTTAAGCCTGGTCGTAGGCATGTTTGGGGTAGTCGATGGTATAGTGCAGACCGCGACTTTCTTTGCGTTCAATCGCCCATCGGGTGATGAGGTAGCCTACGTTTATCATGTTGCGCAATTCGCAGATGTCGCGAGTGGCTTTAACGCGTTTGAAGAGTTCTTCCGTTTCCTCAAACAGCAGGTCGAGGCGTGTCCAAGCTCTGCGAAGGCGCAGGTCGGAGCGAACGATGCCCACGTAGTTTGCCATGATTTGCCCCACTTCGCGCGCATCCTGAGCGATAAGCACTTTCTCTTCGTTCGATAGGGTGCCGTCGTCGTTCCATCGTGGCACAGCCTCGTTGAAGGTGTATTCGTCAATATGCTTGAGCGAGTGTTGCGCTGCTGCTTCGGCATAGACTACGGCTTCGGTGAGCGAGTTGCTCGCCAGGCGGTTGCCACCGTGGAGTCCGGTGCACGAACATTCGCCTACGGCATACAGGCGATGGATGCTTGAGCAGGCATTGAGGTCCACTTTGATACCGCCACACATGTAGTGGGCTGCAGGTGCCACGGGGATATATTGCTTTGTGATGTCAATCCCCATTGTCAGGCATTTCGCGTAAATATTCGGGAAGTGCTTCTTGGTTTCCTCGGGGTCCTTGTGCGTCACGTCGAGACACACATTTGTCAACCCGTGTATCTTCATTTCCTTATCGATAGCGCGTGCCACGATGTCGCGTGGAGCGAGCGAAAGGCGGTTGTCGTACTTTTGCATAAACTCTTCCCCGTTGGGCAGACGAAGAATGCCGCCATATCCGCGCATCGCTTCAGTGATGAGGAAGGCGGGGTGGTTCTCTTCGGGCGAATAGAGGGCGGTGGGGTGGAACTGCACGAACTCCATGTCTTGTACCGTTGCTTTAGCGCGATATGCCATTGCAATGCCGTCTCCGGTCGCAATTTCGGGGTTCGTTGTCGTTTGATATACTGCGCCGCAACCTCCCGTTGCCAGTACCGTTACTTTCGAAAGGAAGCGGTCGATTTTGCGGGTGTCGGGGTCGAGAATGTAAGCGCCGTAGCACTCAATATCCTTCGAAGCGCGCGTAACGGTTACTCCCAAATGGTGCTGCGTAATGATTTCTACGGCAAAGTGATTTTCAAAAATGGTGATATTCGGGTGGCGACGCACTGACTCTATTAAGCCGCGTTGAATCTCAAACCCTGTGTCGTCGGCATGGTGGAGAATGCGGAACTCCGAGTGTCCTCCTTCGCGGTGAAGGTCGAATTCGCCATTCTCCGAGCGGTCGAAGTTGACGCCCCATTCCAAAAGGTGCTCAATGGCTTGGGGACCTTTCTCTACAACCTGGCGCACAGCAGCAGGGTCGCTGATGAAGTCGCCGGCAATCATTGTGTCGTTGATGTGTTTTTCAAAATTATCTACCAGCATATTCGTTACGGAGGCAATGCCGCCCTGCGCTTTGGCTGTATTGGCTTCCTCAATGGTAGATTTGCATACAAGGGCAACTTTTCCTTTGCCGGCTGAAGCAACTTGAAGTGCGTAGCTCATACCTGCCACGCCGGATCCTATTACTAAAAAGTCAAATTTGCGAACCATCCTACAAGTTTTTAGAGTTTCTTTAAAAGAATTTGCTATGTGTTATCAAATCTGAGTGCAAATCTACAATTTTATTCTTTAGTAAATAGTCGTAATTTGCTTTTTTTATCGTAAAGTTTTAACTGTCCGATATTATTGAGCTGTCAAAAGTTTGCGGATGCGATTGGAGTTATATTTTGCCGACCCGTCGTTCCCACAAAGGATAAATGTGTGTGCGTAAATAAAAAAGTGAATTCCACGCTAAAAAACATAGATACATATTGAGATTTTTAAGTTTTCAGCAAAATATGTTTGTTTTTTACGATACATGCTTTTCAGCTTACTAAATATAATAA
>JAFOWI010000165.1 GCA_017425985.1 Bacteroidaceae bacterium
GAAGATGCTTTATTTTTAGAATAAAAAACGTTTTAAATGCTTTGTACTTTAAAATCTTTTAAGCAAATTTGCAAGACAAATACATTTTGGTAATTTAGGATTACATTTTTTATTCCACAATTCATAGATTTTAAGCCTATGGAAACTACAAAACCAACCCTTTGCGGACTTAAGAAAGAAGACTTCCAAAAGGTAGTCAACGGAAAAGAAGTTGACCTCTTCATCCTTACAAATGCCAACGGCATGGAAGTTGCTGTAACAAACTATGGCGGTGCCTTAGTTGGCATCATGGTGCCCGATAAGAATGGCGAATACGCCAACGTTATTCAGGGTCACGACAATATTGACGACTGCATTTCGTCGCCCGAACCTTTCCTCTCTACACTTGTAGGTCGCTATGGCAACCGCATCTGCAAGGGTAAGTTTACGCTCAATGGCAAGGAATATCACCTCGCCATCAACAATGGTCCTAACCATCTCCACGGTGGTCCTACAGGTTTCCACGCTCGCGTTTGGGATGCTGAACAAGTAAGCGAACGTTGCGTCGTATTGCGCTATATTTCAGCTTACTATGAAGAAGGATTCCCCGGTGAATTGTCAATGACGGTGATGTACACTCTCACTGATGACAACGAAATCGTTATCGACTACAAGGGCACAACAAACAAGAAGACTGTTGTGAACATGACAAGTCACGGTTTCTTCTCGCTCTCAGGTATTGGCAATCCCACTCCTTCTGCGATGAACAACATCTGTACCATCAATGCAGACTTCTACATCCCCATCGATGAAAACTGCATTCCCACAGGTGAAATCCGTAGCGTAAAGGGCACCCCCTTCGACTTCACTGAACCTCACGTAGTTGGCGAACGCATCGACGACCCCAATGATGAGCAAATCAAGAATGGTGCGGGCTACGACCACTGCTATGTGCTCAACAAGAAGGAACCCGGTGAACTCTCATTCGCGGCTAAGATTGTAGAACCCAACAGCGGTCGCTGGATGGAAGTTTACACTACCGAACCCGGTGTACAGTTCTATAGCGACAATTGGGCAGATGGCTACAAGGGCCAGCATGGTGCAACATTCGGCAAGCGCAGCGGCCTTTGCTTCGAAGCACAGCACTTCCCCGACAGTCCTAACCGTCCTTACTTCCCCCCTGTTGTATTGAAGCCAGGCGAAGTTTATACTCAGAAAACTATCTATAAGTTTGGTGTTGAATAAACATTTACACCGCGTAACATTGCTGTGAGGACCACGAAAATCCTTGCCGCAATGTTACTCATATTACTACATTAGGAGAAAATCTATTTATCAATAATTTATTAATCACTCAAAAATCAAAAAAACAAATGAGTAATCAAGCAAAGCAATGGGGAGCCATCATCGTGATGATTGCGCTCTTCGCAATGATTGCCTTCGTGACAAACCTCTGTACACCTATGGCAACCATCATCAAGAATCAGGGCGAAATTTCTAACGTACTCGCTCAGATTGGTAACTATGGTAACTTCGTGGCATATCTCGTTATGGGTATCCCCGCAGGTATGCTTATCGCTAAGTTCGGCTACAAGAAGACAGCGCTCATCGGTCTCGTTGTAGGTGCTATCGGTATCCTTATCCAGTGGTTCAGCGGTCAGCTCGATGCACAGGCTAACATCGGTATCGTATTCGGCGTTTACCTCATTGGTGCTTTCATCGCAGGTCTCTGTATGTGTATCCTCAACTGCGTTGTTAACCCCATGCTCAACCTCCTCGGTGGTGGCGGTAACACTGGTAACCAGTTGATTCAGATTGGTGGTGTGTTCAACTCTTCTGCAGCAGTAGCTTGCTACATCCTTATGGGTGCGCTCATCTCTGACGCTACTAAGGCTAAGATTGCTGACGCTACTCCCGCGCTTATGATTGCGCTCGCTATCTTCGTGATTGCATTCATCGTAATCCTCTTCACTAAGATCGACGAACCCGAACAGGCTCCCGTTCGCGTGGACCTCATCAAGGGTGCTATGAGCCACAGCCACTTCGCACTCGGTGCGCTCGCTATCTTCCTCTACATGGGTATCGAAGTAGGTGTGCCCAACGCTGTTCAGCAGATGCTTACATCTGAACCCTACTCAATCCCCGCCGGTACTGTAGGTATGATTGTAGCTGTTTATTGGGCAATGATGCTCGTTGGTCGTTTCGTAGGTGCTTCTATCGGTAGCAAGGTAAGCGCACGCGTAATGATTACAACTGTATCAACTGCAACATTGGCATTGGTGCTCTACGGTATGTATGCTCCCGCTGACGTACTCGTTGAATTCCCCGGTGTTGACTGGGGTAAGCTCGAAGTAATTTGGCAGCCCATTCCCGTTGGTATCTTCTCATTCCTCCTCGTTGGTCTTTGCACATCAGTTATGTGGGGTGCTATCTTCAACATGGCTGTAGAAGGTCTCGGCAAGTACACTGCTATCGCTTCAGGTATCTTCATGACAATGGTATTCGGTTGCGCAGTGATGATGGGTATCCAGGGTTACGTAGCTGACTTGACTAACTACATGACAAGCTTCTGGGTAGTAGTATTCTGTGCTGCATACCTCCTCTTCTACGCACTCATCGGTAGCCGCGTAACAAAGCGTTCTGAATAAAATAATTCGTAAAGAAAGGTTGATAGGTACGAGAGACTGCGAAGCTGATGAGCGTAAGCGAGTAAACAAGGCATCTCCTGTCTGCTCGTACCTACAAACTTCATTTACTCCAATTAATAATTAACTTTTTAATACCTATAAAATCTATGAAACTTACAATCGACGACGTTCGCAGCCGCTTCATCAAGCACTTCGACGGCACAACTGGTTCTGTTTACGCTTCACCCGGTCGTATCAACCTCATCGGTGAACACACTGACTATAACAACGGTTTCGTATTCCCCGGCGCAGTTGAGCAGGGTATGATTGCTGAAATCAAGCCCAACGGCACACGCAACGTACACGCTTACTCTATCGACCTCAAGGACTACGTAGAATTCAACCTCGACGACGAAGCAGGTCCTAAGGCTACTTGGGCACGCTACATCTACGGTGTTTGCCGCGAAATGATGGCACTCGGTGTTCCCGTTGAAGGTTTCAACACAGCATTTGCCGGTGATGTACCCCTCGGTGCAGGTATGTCTTCATCTGCTGCTCTTGAAAGCACATACGCTTTCGCACTCAATGACCTCTGGGGTGACAACAAGATTGAAAAGATGGAACTCGCTCGCGTAGGTCAGCGCACAGAACACAAGTACGTAGGTTGCAACTGCGGCATCATGGACCAGTTCGCATCTGTACACGGTAAGAAGGGTAGCCTTATGCGCCTTGACTGCCGCAGCGGTGAATTTGAATACTTCCCCTGGAATCCCAAGGGTTATCAGCTCATCCTCGTTAACAGCTGCGTAAAGCACGAACTCGCAGGTTCTCCTTACAACGAACGTCGCCTCCAGTGCGAACACGTTGCTGAAATCATCGCTAAGAAGCACCCCGAAGTAACTTCACTCCGCGATGCTAACTATGACATGCTCGAAGAAGTTAAGGCAGAAATCACTGCTGACGAATACAAGCGCGCTCGCTACGTAATTGGTGAAGTTGTACGCGTACTCAACGTGTGCGACGCACTTCAGAAGGACGACTACGAAACTGTAGGTCAGATGATGTACGAAACTCATTACGGTCTTTCTAAGGAATACGAAGTAAGCTGCGAAGAACTCGACTTCCTCAACGAAATCGCTAAGGAAGAAGGCGTAACAGGTTCACGCATCATGGGTGGTGGCTTCGGCGGTTGCACAATCAACCTCGTAGCAGACGAACTCGTTGACAACTTCAAGAAGGTGGTAGTAGAAAAGTTCGAAGCTAAGTACGGCAAGAAGCCCATCGTTATCGACGTAGTAATCGGTGACGGTTCACGCAAGCTCTGCTAATCTATCCCACAAATTAACACATCAAGTAGGAGGAATGCACCACGCGTTCCTCCTACTTTATTTTATCCCCTCAACTATTCCATTATAGTAGCAACCCCGCTGATTGCGAACTTTTAAGATAACTTTATCGCCAAATAGATCTATCTGAAGGATTTCGAGGGGTCCGATTGCTCCAAATAGATCTATTTGACGGTTTGCGAGGGGTCCGGCAGCTCCAAATAGATCTATTTGACAGTTTGCGAGGGGTCCGACATCTCCAAATAGATCTATTTGACAGTTTGCGAGGGGTCCGGCGACTCCAAATAGATCTATTTGACGGTTTGCGAGGGGTCTGGCAGCTCCAAATAGATCTATTTGAAGGTTTGCGAGGGGTCCCGCGGTTCCAAATAGATCTATTTGACGGTTTGCGAGGGGTCCCGCGGCTCCAAATAGATCTATTTGAACATATTTCAGCAAGTTTTAGTCATTACAAGATGTAATAGAGGATGAAAATAAGAGTGTTCCAAAAACATCTGATACAAAAACAACAATCGAGGGTCAGTCAAATCAAATCTTGACCAACCCTCGATATATGGAGTTTGCATGTTGCGGAGCACCTGAAGATAAAACAACCTTAAAGCATGATACTACGACAGAAGACCTCGTTGTAAGAAGACGGATGCCCTATCGCGCTGCGCACGGATGTTATCGCACACGCGTTGTTTGTCAATCATTACGTCCGAGCTATTAAGTAATTCGGGACAGCCCAGCATATTTAGCAATGAACTTATACGCCCGAAGCCACCAGCCTTGTTGCAACAAATATGCAGTGGGCGACCAAAAATCAAAGCAAAAACAATGCCATGGAACGAATCTGTCACCACACAGTCCGCATGCGCCATGAAAGCTAACCAATCTTCAATACCGGGCAAAGCCGACTGCTGATGCAAACCGATACGTACCACCTTGCGCCCCTCAGCCTCATGTTGCGCAACGATTGGACGCAGACTGCTTTCATCGGGATTCAACCAATAAACAAACGTGTAAGGCTCAGCCACTAAACGGCGATTGCCGAACAAGGAGCGGTAGTCGTCGGCAGTGAGTAACAACGTTGGGTCGGGCATTAGCTCAGCCTTAAAATTCAGCGCATCAGCAAGTAAGGTGACAGCCTCGTCCTCTCTGACTGAAACAGCTTTGTAAGCAGCAAGCAGCTGAACGATACGCTTAGAATCTTCAGCACCATAATCCCAGCTATTTACCCCTATCGAAGCTGCATACGCCAGCTTTCGCACACCACCCGGCACAAAGTCGAGGAAATATTCCAACCCCCATTTCTCAATAAACTCCTTACGCCACACCTGGTCGCTACCTACGACAACAGCTTGCAAATCATAGTCCGAGCAAACCTGCAACATTTTTGTGCGCGAACGGATGGGGGCTGTGCAAACAAAGTTGTGCTGCACAAAAGGTCGCAATTTGCTGCCATCGACACGGTCGGTGCGCTCTACGAAACGCAACAATCCAAGTTTGTCAAGGCACATACGCAGCGGAGTTTTCCAATTCCAATCAGGTTCACGAACGATGACTACGGGATTGTGCCCCATGCGCCTCAGGAAAGTGCAGAGAGCATAGCATTGCAGAATACCTCCATAGTTGATTCCGAAATGATGAGTAAGAATACCGATATTCATATAGCGAATATTGTTGAATAAAAGCAAGATGATAAATTGTACCGAAAAAAGAGTGAAGTTTAAACGCTGTTACATTTAAAATGCCACGAACACTCAGCGCTTCAAAAACTGACGAACTTTCATAAAGATAAAATCCCTTTCACCCTTTGAAAGTCCAAATATCATTGTGCACGCACCAACGCTCAATACACACACAACACCCACAGCGATGAAACGCATCCATCCCTCAGAAAGAGCGAACCACACCATGAACGGCATAGGCAACGAAGTGAGCAACACTAATGCGATGGGCGCATATACTTTTATCAAGAAGATGCGTACACTCAGCTTAATAAGCGGGCGAAGCAACCACAGACGCGCCACTTGAGCAAGAATCTCTATCAAGATGGCCACTACAAAAACGACATATGCCGATGCGCCAAACCGCAAAGCCAGATACGAAAGCGGCAACGAGAGCAATAAAATGCCCCCTACTATCGCCTGATATTGCTTCACCCTTCCCGTAGCCTGATTTGCCACAACACACGAACCGGCTGTGGCTGAAATCAATGAAGCCATGAGCATGAGTCGCGTAAATATGGCAGTATTTTCGGGCACATCCTTAAGCCACAAAGCAAGGATAAAAGGAGCCTCTATCATTACCGGCAGCGCCAACATATAAAGCAGGAAGAATGAAAAACGCGAGCTTCGATACATCAGCGTATGCATCTGCTGAAGTTCGTCTGCAGCGAAAGTCTTGGTAATTTGAGGATTGAGCGCCATCTGAAAATTACCCACAAATTGCTGAACCGCAGTTTGTATTTGCACTGCAAATTCGCGTGCCGCATTAACCACGAGACCAAAGAACGTATTTAGCAGGATGTTTACGCCCTGTGTGTTCATAATGTAAGCAAGATTTCCCCAAAAACTCCAACCGGCAAAACTTGCCATTTCACGAAGCAACAAGCCCTCAAAAGCGTGTCTGTAGGTAGCTTCGGCATAATGATGCTTACAATAAACCGCATAAGTCAATGCCACCAAGACATGAACCAACAGTATTAAAACCGCATACATAATAAGCTTATCCAAAGGCAAGATGCTAAGAAAATAAACGATTGCAAGCTTCAGCACCACCTCGACCACCGAAATATAGGCAAATGCAGACATCTCCTCACGAGCAATAATGTTAGCCTTATACGGAGTTGTCATTATTGTTGTAACACAGGCAGCTATAGAACACTGAAATACCCAAAATGCCGCATCCATACGCGCATCGGGAATCTCCAACTTATTGTAGAGGAACCACAGTCCGACCGTCTCGCCCAAAAATACGATGATAAGCGCAATGACAAAATGAATCTGGAGCGAAGTGCTAAAGACCTTCTGTAGCAGGCGGTGATTACCACGCCCAAGCTCAAACGTAAGATAACGCTGAGTAGCTGTCACCATCGCAGCGTTGATGAACGTAAACATGGTAACAATGCTACCCACCACACCGAACGTACCAAAATCTTCAACTCCAAGAGTATGAAGCACCACTCGCGAAGTATAAAGCGACACCCCCATGATGAAAAGCATCCTGACGTAAAGCAGGAGGGTGTTCTTCGCAATGCGTTTATTGTTAACTTGCGTAGTGCGTGTTCCTTCAATTTGAGGCATGGCTCGAATAATGATTTAAAAGTCTAATAATAATTGCTTGTCGCCATTGGCATAAAGAAAGCACTCTTCAGCAACATGTGCGGTTTCAATATTTTCTTCGTTAGCATCGTCTTCCGGTTCATCATAGAAATCAAAATCTAATTCTAATTGCTGAAACGTTATTTCGTTTTCAAGATTTGCAGACTTTGATTCATCAATGTCGCATACAACTGCTGCATCAAAATTTATAAACAATTGCTGCGGAATAGGACGATAAAGCGTATAACATCCATCCTCTGAAAGCGCAAAATAATTAAGATTAGCCCTCAGCAACTTGCGCAATGCACCACGCAGCGAACGCAACGTGTAGTCCTCAACAAATATTTGACTGCGTCGATTATAAAGATTCAAACTCAACGCTTCAAAAGTTAATCCCTCGTTGCCACTTATGCGCAATAACTCTATCACCTCTTCAATCTGAAGAAGCGGAACACGCTGTTGGATAGATTCATCGCACATGTAACAAACAAATTTGGCTCACTAA
>JAFOWI010000166.1 GCA_017425985.1 Bacteroidaceae bacterium
ATGCTTATGGAGGTTGCAGAACCACCCCCAAATGAAGAACTAAATTTATAGAGGAGGGCTTGTCATAGATAAAAAAAACTCCCAACTACTCTTTTTTAGAGGGTTGGGAGAGAATTGTTGTGTTTAGCGGACAGTAATAATATATTTTCATTCAACTAGCAAGAAATCCACTAACGAAGCATACTTACTACGCACGTTGTTGCAGTACTCTTCTTGACATTTTCCTTTCCGTTTTCTCATTTTTTTCCTACCTTTGCTGAAAATCAAAAAAGTAGATGTAAATATGAATATACCTCAACTTAAAGACATTGTGCTACGCGACACGCCCTTTGCTGAACTAATGAACCAGCGCGTGTACAACGTACTGCTCATCGCTACAAAATACGACGCTTTCATGCTCGAAGACGACGGACGCATCGACGAACAAATCTTTAACGAATACACAGCCCTCAGCCTGCGCTACCCTCCACGATTCACACAGGTAACTACAAAGGAAGAAGCGCTCAGCGTCATGAACGATCGCCACTTCCAGCTCATCATTGTAATGCCAAATATGGACAATCGCGACATATTTGCAGATGCAACAGAAATCAAAAAGCAATATCCTGCCATCCCCATCGTCGTACTCACCCCCTTCTCGCGCGAAGTCACAAAGCGCATGCAAAAGGAGGACCTCTCAAGCATTGACTATATCTTCTCGTGGTTGGGAAACTCTGAATTGCTCCTTGCCATCATCAAACTCCTCGAAGATAAGTGGAACGCGCCCAACGATGTGGCATCTGTAGGCGTGCAAATCATTCTCCTCGTTGAGGACTCTGTGCGCTTTTATTCCTCAGCATTGCCCCATCTATACCGCTTCGTACTCGAGCAAAGCATGGAATTTTCAAAAGAAGCGCTCAATGACCACTTGAAAACGCTTCGTATGCGCGGACGTCCTAAAATAATGCTTGCCAGAACGTACGAAGAAGCACAAGCCATCTACCAAACGTATGAAGAAAACATCCTCGGCATCGTATCCGACATGAGTTTCACAAGAGCCGGAGAAAAAGACCCTCTTGCGGGCTTTAAACTTGCTTCGTATGTCAAACGGCGCAACCCGCATTTGCCTATCATCCTCGAAAGTAGCGAAGACGAAAACAAATGTTTCGCACAGGAACTACGCTCTTCGTTCATCTCGAAAAACTCAAAATCCTATCCGCAGGACCTACGCACAGAAATCATGCAAAACTTTGGTTTCGGCGACTTCGTTATCCTCAATCCGGAGAACGGAAAAGAAGTCATGCGCATACGAAACCTCAAGGACCTGCAAAAAAAGCTCTACGACATCCCCACATCCAGTCTGCGCTACCATCTTGCACACAATCACTTCTCGCGCTTCTTCTTCTCTCGCGCAATGTTTCCACCGGCGCAGATACTTAAAAAAATCGACCTCTTCGAATATACCGAAATGCAGCGTGCGCGCAAGCTCATTGCCGACCTCATTGCTACCTATCGCAAGATGAAAAACGAAGGTGTGGTAGCCATCTACCAAAAGGAGCGCTTCGACGAGTATGCCAACTTCGCGCGCATCGGTAATGGTTCGCTTGGAGGCAAAGGTCGTGGTCTTGCATTCATGGGAACAATGATTAAACGCTACCCACGCTTCACGACCGACAACTTCAGCGTCAATATCCCCAAGACTGTAGTCATCGCTACCGACGTCTTCGACGAATTCATGGAGCAAAATGCGCTCTATCCCATTGCCCTCTCCAATGCTTCGGACGAAGAAATCCTTTGTGCATTCGAAGAGGCCCAACTTCCCGACCATCTCAACGAAGACCTGCGCTACCTCTACGAAGTGGTTCATGGGCCGATTGCCGTTCGCTCTTCCTCACTCCTCGAAGACTCACACTATCAACCCTTTGCCGGCATATATTCTACGTATATGATTCCTCATGCCGACACTCCCGAAGAAGCGCTCACACTACTTCAGAAAGCCATCAAAGGCGTATATGCTTCCGTCTTCTACAAAGACTCTAAAGCCTATCTTACGGCTACGCAAAACGTCATCGACCAGGAAAAGATGGCCATCGTGCTGCAGGAAGTCATCGGAAGTCCACACGGAGCATACACCGACCAAGATGGCAACACGCGCGACGCCTATTTCTATCCCACACTGTCGGGCGTGGCACGCTCGCTCAACTTCTACCCCATAGGCAACGAAAAAGCTGAAGACGGCATTGCGTCGCTCGCACTCGGACTCGGGAAATACATCGTTGACGGAGGCGTAACATTACGAATTTCGCCACCTCACCCCAACCATATTCTGCAACTCAGCGATACAGAAATCGCACTTCGAGAAACGCAAACACGCTTCTACGCACTCGACCTGCAACATGCCGCTGAAACCTTCCAACCCGACGATGCATTCAACCTCAAGCGCCTCTCTGTAAAGGAAGCAGATAAGCACGGAACACTCAAACACATCACTTCAACCTACGACCCCTACGACCAGATTATTCGCGACAGCTACTACCCCGGCGGACGCAAAATCATATCATTTGCATCCATCTTGCAGCACGACAAATTTCCGCTCGCTACGACCATTAGCTCCATTCTTCAAATCGGAGGCAAAGAAATGGGCCGACCGGTAGAAATCGAATTCGCAATGGACATCAAAGAAAACAATGATGGCACATCGAAAGCCGAATTCTTCCTGCTACAAATCCGCCCCATCGTTGACAATAAGGAAACGGTTGAAGAAGACCTCAGTCTCATCCCCCAAACCGACACCATCATCACGACGCAGTGTGCATTGGGCAACGGCATCATCAGCGACGTGACCGACATCGTTTACGTTAAGTCTGAAGGATTCAATGCTTCGAACAACACGCTCACCGCCTACGACATCGAAGCCATCAACCAGCAACTGACGGCCGAAGAAAAAGGCTACGTACTTATCGGCCCCGGACGTTGGGGCAGTTCGGACAGTTGGCTTGGCGTTCCGGTAAAGTGGCCACACATCAGCGGCGCTCGACTCATCGTAGAATGCGGACTTGAAGGCTATCGCATCGACCCTAGTCAAGGCACACATTTTTTCCAAAATCTAACATCCTTCGGTGTAGGCTACTTCACCATCAACCCCTATCGCGCAGATGGCTACTTCGACGAGGCCTACCTTAATGCGTTGCCCGCCGTCACTGAAACTCCCACCGTGCGCCACGTACGTCTCCCCCATCCCATCATCATCAAGATGGACGGACGCCGCTCACGCGGAGTTGTCATGAAGTAATAATGATTGCAAAAGCAATACGCTACTCCTGCAACCTCAAACTCCTGACAAAACAGTAAACGGAGCACTTTTATTAGCAGCAACCGGCCGCGCACGACAAACTCTGAAATTGAATAATAATTGAATAAGAGAAAAACGAATCATCAAAGCACAAAATTCAATTATTCTATCAACAAGCAGAACTTATAAAACAAAACTTTCGAGGGTGTGTCAAGCTGAAGTTTGATACACCCTCATTACTACTCACCGGCTTTTGTAGATGATTACTAAGCGGGAAACACCGCAATATGATGGCGCTACGCCTAACCTCCATAAAACACCGACGGGCGAACCGCAAACAAGCGTAAAAGATGATACATACGGCATTTTTTAACACAAACTTGCTCTTTACTTGCTACTTCCGGCTATGTTGTCAGCACAAACATTTATCGCACGTTTATTCCGGCAATCAGAATCAACGCCACCCTACTCCATAACATATTCCCGAAAAACCAAACGCCCTGATTCAGCTTCTTTTCCCCATCTTGATTCGCTTTATTTATTTAATAAATGTTAATATAGCCACTATCTAAGCAAAAAATCAGGAATATTCAACATTTTGAAAAATATTTTCTTGTATTTTTGCAAACGGTAAATTTTGAAAAACGTCCCAATGACAATTCACACTACGACACATACATTATACAACGACTTACAACCACCCGGACACACACGTAAGCCGTTGATTTTGTGTGATTTCTCCCTTAATTTACAGGGGGGGGGGTAAATTCTCATTTTCATATCATAAAGGCCGTCACAGCGGCTATTCTGCTCCGTGGGGCACACATTCTGTCCCCTTTCACACCTCTTTATTTACTTTACGAATCACAGCATCCATCTGCACTTGTCGCGCATAGCGGCAGGAGCAGATGGATGCTTGCGTTCATGTGCATAAACAATCAATCAACTAAAATTAACAAATAATGATGACACAAACAACCAAACGCCACTATTCAACTCCCAGAACTCAGCTCATTGCATTCGATAGCCAACCACTCATGCTACAAGGTTCAGCAGGTGGCCCAAATCAAGAAATAATATTTGGCGAATCAAGAGAAAACAACACTAATAAACAATCGTATTGGGAACACAACTGGCATTAAACAACTATTTATCCTAAAAGTAAAAATAAAAACGAATAACAATGAAACACTACATCCAACCTCAATCTGTAATCGTCAACCTCGAAACATCACAAATCCTTGCTGCGAGCCAACTCGAATTCGGTGGCAACGCATCAACCCCACAACAAGAAAGCAACACTTCTCCAAATGATACCGACCAGCCTTGGGCTACATCGTGGGAATAAAGCACCACACATAATAATTAAATACTCAACATTCGTAAACTACACTATAGTTGGTTATAACCTAACAACCTTACAACCTAACAACCTTACAACCTAACAACCTTATAACCTAACAACCTTATAACCTAACAACCTTATAACCTAACAACCTTATAACCTAACAACCTTATAACCTAACAACCTTA
>JAFOWI010000014.1 GCA_017425985.1 Bacteroidaceae bacterium
ACCCCTCGAAAACCGCCAACCACCGGTGGGACACACAATCCGACCCCTCGAAAACCGCCAACCACCGGTGGGACACACAATCCGACCCCTCGAAAACCGCCAACCACCGGTGGGACACACAATAAAGAAAATAGCGACATTCAGCACCAACTTGCCGAACGTCGCTATTTTCTTATTTGGCTACGATATTGCCCCATGTTAGGGTTTGTTTCCCTGTTGGTGTCACCACTCCTTCAGCGTCTCTAAATATGAGACCTATAGGTCTAAAAATTGTGTTAAAACAGAAAAACTGTATCATTTTTTCCGTTTTAAGACTCAGAAACGCTTCACCAGCAACCGAAAGGTGGTATTTCCAGACCAAAATCATGTTCTCAAGTGAGACAAGTGCATTTTTCTCATCAGAAATATGAACTCGTCGCACAAGTGCAAATGTTTTGGGACTAAAATGGAAACTCAGCGTAGGTTGTAAAGACAGATATCGGACGAAAAAAGGTGCGCCAAAATTAAGCGCACCTTAATTATCTGTATGTTGGGGACAGCCAAGCTTATTTCTTCTCCGCCTTTTTGCGCAACACGACGGCTGAGCGTGCGGGGAGGTAGAGTTTGAGCCAACCCTTGCCTTGCTTTTGAAGGAGGGGGTCGTAGTTGGTGAAATGCTCAATGGTGTCGTCAGAAAGGCCGTTACCACCATAGTCGGGATTGTCCGTATTGAGCACTACATTGTAAGAACCTTCGGGCACCATGAATCCGTAACCTTCGTAAGAGCGGTCGGGCGAGAAGTTGAACACGAAGAGGAGGTCGCCGCGTGAGTAAGCAAGCACCTGGTCGCCATCATTGTGCCACACTTCCTGTACCTTGTGCTTCAAGAGCGACTTGCCACTCTTGAGCAGGGCAATCATGTCGCGGTCGAAGTCGCCAAGATAGTGGTAGCAGAGTTCCTTGTTGTCCACAAGGTTCCATTGGCGGCGTGCATACTTATGGCTCCATCCGTTACCCTCGCGGGGGAAATCAATCCATTCGGGATGACCAAACTCGTTACCCATAAAGTTGAGGTAACCACCATTAATGGTAGAAGCCGTAACGAGGCGAATCATCTTATGGAGCGCAATGCCGCGATGAGCCATGAAGTTTTCGTCGCCCTTCTTGAAGTGCCAGTACATATCGGCGTCAACAAGGCGGAAGATGAGAGTCTTATCACCTACAAGCGCCTGGTCGTGGCTTTCAGCGTAAGAGATACACTTTTCGTCGGCACGACGGTTGGTGAGTTCCCAGAAGATGCCTGAGGGATGCCAATCTTCGTCCTTCTTTTCCTTGATAATCTTAATCCAATAGTCGGGCACGTTCATCGCCATGCGGTAGTCGAAACCATAACCGCCATCCTTGACGGGTGCTGCAAGGCCAGGCATACCGCTCACTTCTTCGGCAATGGTGATGGCATTGGGGTTGACTTCGTGGATGAGCATATTGGCAAGCGTGAGGTAGCAAATTGCGTTGCCGTCTTGATTGCCATTGAAGTAGTCGCCATATCCGCAAAAAGCTTCGCCAAGACCGTGGCTATAATAGAGCATTGAGGTTACACCGTCGAAGCGGAAGCCGTCGAAGTGGAACTCTTCAAGCCAGTATTTACAGTTAGAGAGGAGGAAGTGGATGACTTCGTTCTTACCATAGTCGAAGCAGAGGCTATCCCATGCGGGATGCTCGCGACGGTCGCCAGGATAGAAGAACTGGTTGGGGTCGCCGGCGAGGTTGCCAAGACCTTCCATTTCGTTCTTCACGGCATGACTCTGCACGAGGTCCATGATTACGGCAATACCGTTTTGGTGAGCTTCGTCGATGAGTTGCTTGAGCTGCTCGGGAGTTCCGAAACGACTGCTGGCAGCAAAGAAAGAACTTACATGGTAACCGAAACTGCCATAATAAGGATGCTCCTGAATTGCCATAATCTGAAGGCAGTTGTAACCCTCCTTAATGATGCGAGGAAGCACATTGAGGCGGAACTCTTCGTAAGTACCTACGCGCTCTGCATCCTGACCCATACCGATGTGGCATTCGTAGATAAGGAGCGGATCGCGTTGGGGCTTAAACTTCGTCTTCTTCCACTGGTACTCTTCCTTAGGTGCCCACACCTGCGCAGAGAAAATCTTTGTTTCATCATCTTGAACCACACGGCGCACCCATGCCGGGATGCGTTCGCCACAACCACCTTCCCAATACACTTTGAGCTTGTAGAGGTCGCCGTGCTTCATGGCCTTCGCAGGAAGTTTGATTTCCCAATTACCAGTTTTGGCAATGCGCTTCATTTCGTAAGCTTCATCTTCCTGCCAGTTGTTGAACTCACCAATGACGAAAATCTTCGTAGCATTAGGCGCCCACTCACGAAGCACCCATTGGCGCGCGGTGCGGTGGAGACCAAAATAAAGGTGGCCACCGGCAAATTCAGACAAACTTCCCTTACCGCCGGTAAGTTCGTTCAACTTGTACATCACATGGTCGTAACGTCCCTGAATGGCTTCGTTGAAAGGTTCGAGCCAGGGGTCGTTCTTGACGAGTTTGAGTAACGGCTGCTTCTTAGCAGCAGGTTTCTTTTTACATACCATGATACTTAGATTTTAAACCTCCGCCTCATTATAAATTCAGGTTTCAGTTGTTAATATTTAATTTAAAAATTCATTTGTCTTTGAACTACGCTTATCGAGCGCGGTGATTACTGCTACTGAGAGGTGGCACTACGCTTTCCGTTTTTATAAACACCAGTGACTATAAGCGTGCCTTGCTTGTCGAACTCACAGAAATCTCCATGACGCTCGCCGTTGACATACACACACTCAAGGCGCACTCCATCTGCAGCCACCTCTACGGCATCGCCATGCTTCTGACCCTCTTCAAACGTTCCTTCGAAAAAACTGCCATCTGCATATTTGATGACCATCGGACCATGCATCAGATTGTTTTTCCACTCACCGGCAAATTCATCACCATTGCTGCGCACGTAAATACCTTTACCCGAACGCTCATTGCGCTCCCACAGGCCTTTATAAGTAGCTGTTCCGTCCCAAGTGTATTCACCATAGCCATGCTGCTCACCATTAAGGTATATCCCAACATACTTATTGCCTGAAGCAAAGTTTGTGACCCCTTTGCCGGTACGTGCACCTTTTACATAATCGCCAGTATATACGTCGCCATTAGCGAAAGTCATTTTTCCGCGTCCATGCATCAGGTCGTGCTGCCAGTTACCGACATAAACACTGCTATCGGCATAAACATACGTGCCCTTTCCATGACGCTGATTGTCCTTCCAGGCTCCATCGTAGGAAGACCCATCGCCCCAATCAAAAATTCCTATACCGTTTTTCTTATCGTGCTTCCATTCACCTTTGTAGAACACACCGTTGGCAAACGTGTATACTCCAAATCCAGAACGCTCGTTGTTCAGCCAATTTCCGACATAAACATCACCATTGTAATAGTACATCACACCTTCGCCCTCTCTCTTATTACGGAACCATAAGCCTACATACTTGTTATTGTCGAGGTAATAATAAGTGCCCTTACCATTTTGCTCGTCAAGCGTCCAATAGCCCTCATATTTCTCGCCCGAAGCTAAAGTGAGCGTACCGTATCCATCGCGTTTCCCCTTAACATAAGCACCTTCATAAATATCACCGTTTTCAAAATGCGTGATGCCTATTCCGTGCGGTTTGTTATTGAGTAATTCGCCTGTATATACCGCCTTATTCTTCTTAAATTTATAGGTACCAACCGTTAACTTCTGAGCGGAAATCCCAAAGAAAGAAGAAATTAAAATAAATATCAAACTTATTAATCTGCGCTGCATTGATATAACTCAATTTATATTATTAATTACTCACCGTCAGTAAAACCAAGCGTATTATAATTGAATTGTTAATAATGATTCGCTTCGATTTTTCTGAAAATC
>JAFOWI010000167.1 GCA_017425985.1 Bacteroidaceae bacterium
AGAAAGCGGAAGAATCCGAAATGTTCGAACGCTGCATAGGCGTCAGTAACGAGGGCGTAAACAACGCCCCCGCATACAATGGGCATGATGAGTGCGGCGCCGAACAGTAGAACCTTATATAATCTATCGTTCATAACATAATATCTTGTTTTCTGGATTGAAAACCGTCAGCGAGCCAATCGCAAGTCGTTTTTGAGCGCAGACAACCGTCAGCAAGGAATTCGCAAGTCGATTTTGAGTGCGGACAACCGTCAGCAGGGTTTCCGCGAGTATTTTGGAGTGCCGAAAAGTGTCCGCGACTGAGTCGCGAGCATTTTTGAGTGCCAAAAAACGTCCGCGACTGAGTCGCGAGCATTTTTGAGTGCCAAAAAACGTCTGCGACTGAGTCGCGAGCATTTCTGAGTGCCAAAAAACGTCCGCGACTGAGTCGCGAGCATTTCTGAGTGCCGAAAAACGTCCGCGACTGAGTCGCGAGCATTTTTGAGTGCCAAAAAACGTCCGCGACTGAGTCGCGCGCATTTCTGAGTGCAAAAAAACGTCCGCGACTGAGGTGAGAGCATTTCTGAGTGCAGAAAAATCGTCCGCTCCTCCGGCGGAGTTGGTTTCAGGCTGTAACCACCGTCGCTTTATTCATAAACGGCAATGCCGTCGTAAGTCACGGTTTTGAGATTGGTCAAACTCAATTCCTTTGCCTTGAGGGGTAGCGGCGCATAGTGAACTTCGGAAGTGATGGCTTGCGCTTCGTCGCTGAGGATGTATCTCACGAGGTCGAGCGTTGCTTGTGCCTGTTCCTTCGTGCGGTCGGAATAGTGTTGCTCTTTGTAGATAATCATCCACGTGAACGTTGAGATGGGGTATGCCCCAACAGCATCGGCATCCGTGATGGAGCAACGTGTGTCGGCAGGAATGACACCCGAAGCGGCAGCCGAGATGGTTGCTGCGGTGGGTTTCACGAAATCGCCGCGCTTGTTCTGTATACGCGCATAGGGAATCTTTTGCGCAAAGGCATATTCCGAACCGACATAGCCAATTGAGTGCTTCGTTTGCTTAATCACACCTGCCACACCGGGATTTCCCTTTGCCGCCTGCCCTGTGGGGAAATTTACAGACTTGCCCGCACCAAACTTTTCCTTCCACATCGGACTCACCTTTGCGAGGTAATCTGTGAAGACAAACGTCGTGCCTGAACCGTCGGAACGATAGACGGGCATGATGGGTTCGGCAGGAAGTTTCGCGTCGGGGTTTAATGCCTGCAAGCGTTCGTCGTTCCACATCTTCACCTCGCCGGCAAAGATACGGGCAATGAGTTCGCCTGTGAGTTTTAGTTCGTCCACGCCTTCAAGGTTGTAGGCAACCACTACTGCTCCCATACATGTGGGAATGTGGACAACGGGTGGCATCTCTGCCATTTCCTTGTCGGAAAGGAAGGCGTCGCTACCGGCAAAATCTACAATCTTGTCGCGCAAATTGCGCACACCGCCACCCGAACCGATGCCCCCGTAAGCTACGGCGTCGCCATGCGTTTGGGCAAACTGTTCGAACACTACGTTGTAGAAAGGAAGGGGGAATGTTGCCCCGGCACCCGAAAGTTCCTGAGGCGCCCGACCCTCATTTTTCGTTCCACTACATGCCACCATTGCAAAGGCAAGGGCAAGCGTCAATACGGACTGAATCATCTTTTTCATATTGTGATTGTTTTAAGGTGATTGTTGAAATGTTGTAAATGTTTAGATACCGAAATAGCAACTTACGTAGGCAGCGTATTTATGATCCGCACCATCCGCCTTAGGCATGCTCATGCGGAAGTTGGGTGCCACCTTTACGTACTTTCCCAATTTGAACTGTGCGCCGAGAAGTGCTGCCTGTTCATCCTTAGTTTTGTTCCAGTCGTTCTTTGAGTTGAGGTCGTCGAAGCGGGCATAGAGTTCTGCGTCTTTGCTTATCTTGACCGAACCAAAAATGGAGTAGCCATACTGGTCGGCATCCTTCTTGTTGGAAGCATTCCACATGTGGTTGTACTCCGCACCGATGGTAAACTTCTCGTGCTTATAGCCTGCAAATGCCGCGAAGTTGGCGATATCCTTTTTTCCCGCTTCCGCACTTTCGTTCAGACCGCCGTACACGCGTAGTTGGAAACCTTCAAGGGGAGTCAACGTCATGCCTAAACCGTAGTTCAAACCGTCGTTTTTCTGTACCTTCTTATAACCTTCACCATTCACCACAATGGCATCGGCTGAAAGCATGTCGGAAAACTTGTAAGTGGCAGAAAGTCCTAAGTCTGCACTGCTGCCAAACTTGTACTGGTCTTGGAAGGATTTCATCACGTAGCGGTAGCCCCAGAACTTTTCTTGAAAATTAAACTGCGTGGTTGAGATAAGTCCTCCGTTGAGGGTCCACTTTCCAGTCTTCCATGAAATCATGGCATTCTTGATGTATGCCAAGCGGTGGTTGTCGCTGACGTCCGAAGACTTGCCGATGTCCATCACGCCCTTTACCGAAAGTCCCTTTCCAAGTTTGTACTCATAACCGAGGTAACTGCGCTCCAAGTCAAAACCGCGGTCGTCATTCTGTGCGCCAAAACCCGTGTGGAAGTTTCCAAACACTTGAACGATTGCCTTACCCTTGGGCGTTTCTTGCTGCGCCTCCTGTGCGTGAACCGTGATGCAGGTGCAAGCCAAAATACCAGCCAAAATGAAATACTTTTTCATAGATTTGTTGTGTGTCAATTTTAGGTTGTTCATAATTGTTTTGTTTTTTCTTATCTGATCAGATGCGTCGTCTTGTTTTGTTTTTGACACTGCAAAAGTACGGGGGTATTGTTTCAGAAGGGTTACAAAACAATGATGCTTCCGTTAAAATGTCGGTTGCGAGTGAATTGTTACATTTTTGTTAAATCTCAAAACTGCTCTTTCGCGGCGCTTAAAATCTCCATACTTTTGCAGTCGGATTTTTCACTATATATAAGTATGGAGACAAAACGCATATTGATTGTTGACGACGAGGAAACGCTGTGCGAGGTGTTGAAACTCAACTTAGAGAACGAGGGATTTGATGCTGACTACGCTCTGAGCGCAGAGCAGGCGCTGACTTACGACCTCTGCCGCTACGACCTCATACTGCTGGACATCATGATGGGCGAAATGAGCGGCATCAAGATGGCGAAACGCTTGAAGGCCGACGTGCGAACGGCACAGATTCCCATCATCTTCTGCACCGCGCGCGACTCGGAGGACGACATGGTCATGGGACTCAATCTTGGTGCAGACGACTACATCGCCAAACCTTATACGATTCGCAATGTCGTGGCACGTGTGAAGAGCGTGTTGCGCCGAACGTCTGCAACTCTGGGGCGCGTTGCTAAGGAGGCGGAGGGCAGTGGGCAGTTGATTGTCGAAGGACTTTGCCTGGACCTGGAATTTAAGCGCTGCACGGTTGATGGCACGGAAGTGAAGTTGGCGAAGAAGGAGTTTGAACTCCTCGCCTACCTGATTCGCCACAGAGGAAAGATTTGTTCGCGCGAGCAAATTCTGAGTCGCGTGTGGACGGACGAAGTCATCGTGCTCGACCGCACAATTGATGTCAACATTACGCGCTTGCGCTCAAAGATTGGGACGTATGGCGCTTATATCGTAACCCGCTCAGGTTTTGGTTATGGTTTCCGCGACTAAACTTTCGTTCCACAAACGCCTGTTCCTGCAACTCATTGCCTATGCCTGGGCGCTGGTGGCGTGCTTTATGGGTTATCAATATCTGCGCGAGAAGCAATACAAGTCGGAATTTCTGAACGCCACGTTGCAGCAGTACAACCGCCATCTGCTGGAGGAAGTTGACGAAGGGCGCTCTTTCGAAACCTATATTGCCACGCACGAAATGCCTTTTAGCGACCTGCGCATTACGCTCATCACGCTTTCGGGGGCAGTGGTCTTTGACAACACAATTCCAGCCTCCTCGCTCGACAATCACCGCAACCGTCCCGAAGTGGCAGAGGCTTTGCGCCGGGGCGAGGGGCGACACATTGGGCGACTGTCGGCAAGCGATGGACGTGAGTATTTCTATGCTGCCACTCGCGGGGAACGCGCCATTGTTCGCACCGCCATCCCTTATTCAGGCGCATTGAAGGACATGCTTGCTGCCGACTGGTCCTTCCTTGTAGTGATAATTTCGATTGCACTGGGTGTGAGCGTTGTGGCCTACTTCTCCACGCGCCAACTCGGTAAGGACATTGAGCGCGTCAATCGTTACGAAGCAGAGCAGGAGCGCGTGCGCCTGAAGCGACAACTCACGAACAACATCAACCACGAACTCAAGACGCCGGTTGCTTCCATGGGTGTGTGTCTCGAAACGCTGCTCTCTGGCATCAGTCTTAGCGAGGAAAAACGGCAGGAATTAATCGGCAGGTGCTACATGCAAAACGAACGACTCCGCCGCCTGCTGGACGACGTGTCGCTCATCACTCGGATGGAAGACGGAAGCGCACTTATCAGTAAAGAACCGGTTGTCATCAACGACATCATCAGCGAGGTGCGCGCCGAACTTGACGTTATGCCCCAGGAGGAGCGCCTGAATCTTCACGTTGATTTTAAGGACATCGTCACCATCGAGGGCAATCTTTCCCTTATAGCCTCCATCTTCAGCAACCTTACGGAAAATGCCATTGCTTATTCGGAAGGGCGAAACATTTATATCTCGCTGCTCGAAAACACGGAGCAATCGTGTCGCATCCGATTCGAAGACGACGGCAAGGGCGTTGTGGAGAAACATCTGCCTCACCTATTCGAACGTTTCTATCGCGTGGATAAAGGGCGCTCTCGCCAGAAAGGCGGCACTGGTCTCGGACTCGCCATCGTCAAGCACGCCGTTTTGGTTCACGGTGGCATCATCACCGTCACCAATCGTCCCGAAGGAGGACTTCGTTTTGAATTTACGCTGCGCAAGTGTGCGTAGTCGTAGTTTGTCGGAAGGGGCGCGCAACGTGTGTGAAAGAGTCTGTAATGTTTATTTGAAATTAAGCCCCATTATTTATATTGAGTAGAATATCAGGGGGCGGAAGCAGGGGGAGCGTGGTTGTTTCCCCTCTTTTTTTTGCTCTGTTTTTTGAGAAACGGGGATTTTGTTCTGTTTTGCACAAAATAATGCAAAGTGTGCATGTCATTATGTAGGATTTTTTAACATTTATCGAAAAAAAACGTAGATTTTTGCACAATTCTTTGGTTCGTGTGCAATAATCGGTCTAATTTTGCACCGGTTTTCAAAAAATTAACAAAAAATGAAGAAAATTTTAGTTTCTGCGGCGCTCATGATGTCCGCTACAGTTTCAACTTTCGCTGGTGGTCTGCTTACTAACACTAACCAGCACGCAGCATTCCTTCGCAATCCCTCACGTCAGGCTATTATCGGTATTGAAGGTGTTTACACTAACCCCGCCGGCGTGGCTTTCATGCCCCAGGGCTTCCACCTCGGTGTGACTTGGCAGGCTGCTCTCCAGAAGCGTCAGATGAACGTAACAAATCCTTTGTATGCAGGCAACGTAATGAATCCTAACGTTACTCGCACATTCGAAGGTAAGGCTACGGCTCCCGTTATTCCTTCAATCCAGGCTGCATACGTAATTAATGACAAGTGGTCAGTATCTGCAAACTTCGCTGTTGCTGGTGGTGGTGGTAAGTGTGAGTTCGAACAAGGTCTTCCTATGTTTGAAGAACTCATTGGTGGTTCGTTGGCAAAGGCTGGTGCCGGCTATTCTTTTAATCAGAATCTCACAGGCGAACAGTATGTATATGGACTTCAGCTCGGTGCTACTTACAAGGTAACAGAAAACATTTCTGTATTCGGAGGTGTTCGTGGCATTTTGGCAAACAGTGCTTATACAGGTGCAATTAGCAATATCCTTGCGCACACAGCTGCAGGTTCAGTTCCCGGTGCTGCTTATCTTAATGTTGTTTCTCAAGAGGCAGCTGCTGCCGCAGAACAGTATGCTGCTGCAGCTCAGGATTATGCTGCTGCAGGAATGGCAGCAGAAGCAGCTCAGGCTGCTGCTGCCGCAGAACAGTATGCTGCAGCTGCTCAGTCAGCAGGTCAGGGAGCGTATTTGATGCAGAAGGACTTTAATCTTGATTGCGAACAGAATGCGTTTGGTTTCCAGCCTATTATTGGTGCTAACTTCAAGTTCGGTAAGTTGAACATCGGTGCGAAGTATGAATTCCGCGCTAAGATTAACTTGGAAAACGAATCTAAGAACAGTGCAAACGTTGACCTCTTGATGGACACTTACGCTGATGGCAAGAAGGTACGTTCAGACATCCCCGCCCTCTTCACAGTAGGTGCGCAGTACGAAGTTACTGACAACATCCGCGCGATGGCTGGTTTCAACTACTACTTCGATAAGGACGCTAAGGGCTCGGCTACAGCAGTGAGCGACGACACTTACGAAATCACACTCGGTGCTGAATGGGACGTTAACGAAAAGATTACTTTGGGCCTCGGCGGTCAGCGCACTCAGTATGGCTTCAACGATGCCGATATGACTGACACTGGCTTCAATATCAGCTCTTACGGTCTCTGCGTAGGTGGTGCTTACAAGTTCTCTGAAAAGTTGAAGCTCAACTTCGGTTACATGCACTCATTCTATGACGACCACAAGTTCACTAACGCAAACGGTACAGCTTGCAACTACACACGTAAGAACGACGTAGTAGGCGTAAGCTTGGACTTCAAGTTCTAAATTTTCGATGAATAATTAAATTTTATATTTGTTGACGGAAGCAATCGATTGAGGGTTGCTTCCGTTTTTTTGTTTGCTCCTCTGCGTGGCTTGAGCGTAGGATGTGGATGTTGGGAGCAATATGCACGGAGCGCCGGGCGATTTTTTTGTTTTAATCGGCTGCTTTTGCACATATTATATCGTAAATTTGAAAAACAGAATTAAAATTCGTAATTTTGCGGTTGCTCCAAGTCGTAGCGAGTTTTGTGGCGCGATTTTGGGCAAAAAACTTAGGTATCAATCAGAAGAACTTAATATTTTTATGAGTAAAACAACTCCTGCGGAGGCGCCTAAGTCTCCACTCTGGAAGCGCATTCCTTATCGATGGATGCATGTTGCTGCAATCGTGGCGATATATGCGTTTTGCACCATCGTTTATGGCGACGTTTTTGAGCGTGCGCAGCAAAATTGCTTTGTGGCTTCGTCGTCCGAACTGATGACTTATGTGAAGAATCTGCCATTGGGCGACGTATATTGCGCGGCTCGCTATTTGATGCTCCCGTTCAAAAATCTTTGGATAGGAGGTGCGTGGCTCACGATGTGGCTCGTAGGTTCGGCTTGCTTGTTGGCTCGCGCTCTACGCCTGTCGCGACGCTGGAAGCTGCTCACGTTCCTCTTGCCCATCGCAACGCTTGGCTACATGGCATGGCGAGGCACGCGCATTTACTACCACGACGAACCCTCGACCGTGATTCTTATTCCTATGGTCGTCATGCTTGTTGCGGCTTGCTGCGCCCTTGTCGGTCAGTTTTTGCGCAAGAAGGCTGAGTGCGTCAGCGTAGCTCATCCGGCATCGGTTGGCGTAGTGGCAGTGGCGTTTGCGGCGCTTTTTGCGTGCACCTCTGTATTTAGGGACAACGACATTGTCAGCGCCAAACTTCAGAACATGATGCTCGAAGGCGACTGGCAGGGTATGGAAGTGGCTGCGCTTTCGGCTAAGCAGGCCAATCGCACCGTAGCAGCCTACTATGCCATCTCGCTCGTGCAGCAGGACAAACTGCTCGACAAGATTTTCGACCTCCCCTTCGACTATCCTGAGGATACAAAGTACCTCCTGGCTGATGGCAAAACGGAATATTCCTTCTTCGAGAGCGATTGTAATTTTTATGCAGGCTTGATTAACTCGTCCTACCGTTCGGCTATGGAGCAACACGTGATGTCGGGCCCTACCATTTATAATTACAAGCGTCTTGCCAAGTGTGCTGTGATGAACGGCGAAACCCAGTTGGCGGAGCGCTACCTCTTTGCGCTTAGCCAGGTGCCCTTCGAACAGGAGTTCGTGGAGCGCTGGCGTATGCTCCTCCTCAATCCGCAGCTCATTGATGCTGACCCCGAACTGAGCCGTGTGCGTGCGCTCAAGCCGCGCGAGGAAACTACTGAGCAAAACTATCGTCGCCCCATCTTTATGGGCTACAACGTGGGCTTGGGGCAGGGCAGCGATGCAACGCTCACAACGTCCATTGCCGCAACGCTCTATTCCAAGGACATGATGCGCATGCTCAATATGGCGTCCGTCCTGCGCCACAAGAACCAGGGACGCTTGCCCCGCATTGTGCGCGAAGCCATTATGATTAAGTCCATCACGATGCCCGAGCTCAAGCAGGCATTTCCCGAAATTACGGGCGACGCCATGTTGCTCACCAATTTCCAGAGCTTCGTGAGCCAGGCGCGTCCTTACCTTGACGACAAACCCCTCTTGCGCGAAAAGTTGCGTAAGGACTGGCTCGGCACATACTTCTACTACTACTATTGTGAGAACAACAATCCCAGCCAAGTTCAGTCGAAGACCTCTTCGGCAGGAGTCAACTAACCCTTATTCCGACACACGATTATGAAGAAAATATCTTTTTACGCACTGCTCCTCGCTGCGCTTACAGCCTGTAGCGACGGCAGGAAGGAAGTGCCCGCAACCTTCGAATCAATCAATGAAGCTGTTGCGATTTATCCCGATTATGCCGATGTCACCATCCCCTGCAATATAGCTCCGCTCAACGTGCAGGTAAAGTCCGTTGGCACTGAATTTGCCGGTAGCATCAGCAATACGGCAGGCACGACCATCGTAGCAACAGCCGAGGCCGACAAACTTTTCTTCGACGAAGCCGAATGGAAGAGCCTGCTTGAGTCGAGCAAGGGGCAGACGCTCACGGTCAAGATTTTTGCAAAGCGAGGCGATGCGTGGGTGGCATTCAATGCCTATACGCTTAAAGTG
>JAFOWI010000168.1 GCA_017425985.1 Bacteroidaceae bacterium
GCGTGCTTGCCTTGCGGGGTGTGTATGTTCGCCCCTCGTGGGGCGGCGGGCCGACATAAAGTGGCCCCTACACCATGCGGAATATATGTGCAACAATATACCCCGAATGGTTCTGTGAAGTCTGTGAAGTCTGTGTGAAATTAAATTCATTTCTGTGTGAAATCAAAAATTGTGTTCATGAATTCGGCACACCAAACCACGGCCTGAAAGACCAACGAGCACCAAGCCCAGGGCAAGCGACGTAGGAGCGACGCCCTGAGTGGAAGGTCGTATGTACCTTGCGCCCTGAAAGAGCAAAAGCAAAGATAAACGACTGACGTTCAAAGCTTTTCCCCTTTCAGGGCGCACTCTGCCGTGGTGTCGTTACCCAGAGCGTTGCCCCAGACCTTGAACTTGCCGGCCCATCATCCGCATACCGAACAAACACTCCAACCACACTCTTTTTTCGGGCATACGCAAAATAAATTTGCGCGCACCACTCATTTATATAATAAAAAGACGTAAATTTGCACGATAATGTCGAAACTGCGCTTATACATACTGACAGCATTGCTGTGTTGCTCCTCCGTTGTGCTCAAAACGATGGCCAACGTGGAGGACACCTACCGTGTAAGCCTGCTCACGTGCCACCCGGGCAACATCTCCTACGAGCTCTACGGCCACACAGCCCTACGCATCGTCAACACGCAAGCCGACACGGACATCACGTACAACTACGGCATCTTCGACTTCGACAGTCCCAACTTCGTATGGCGCTTCGTCTTAGGACAAACGGACTACATGCTGGGCACTGCCGACTTCAAATACTTCAAATGGGTGTATGCCATGCAGGGACGCCGAGTGGACGAACAGGTGCTCAACCTGACGAACGCCGAAGCCCACCGCCTCTCGACCATGCTTGAGGAAAACGCCCGTCCGGAGCATCGCGTGTATCGCTACAACTTCTTTGCGGACAACTGCGTGACGCGACCCATCGATATGATTGTCCGAGCCATCGACGGACGTGTGGAATTTCCGCCTGCCGACGAAGGCAAAACGTTCCGAACGCTTGTCAACGAGTTTACAAGCCCCAATCCGTGGGACCGTCTCGGACAAAATCTGCTCCTCGGTTGCGCTGCCGACACACTCATCGGCTTTCGTCAGCAATGCTTCGCGCCCCTCTATGCCGAGCGCTACCTTATGAGCACCAACATCATCGACACTGCAGGCACAAAGCGACCCTTGGTGAAAAAACGCACCACCCTGCTGCCACAAAAAACGACGGTCGAAACCACACACGCTACGCCCACAGTGGTATTCGCAGCACTATTCTTCGCAAGTTGGGGCATTGTACGCCTGCGCCGCAGAGGTTGGCACAAGACGTTTGCCTGCGCCGACCACGCTGTGCTCCTCGCACAAGGAGTAATGGGATGCCTGCTCGCTACGCTGAGCCTGTGGTCCGAACATCCCGCCGTGAGCCACAACTGGTCGATGCTGCTGTTCCACCCCCTGGCATTCGTAGCCATTCCCCTGCAATGGTGGTGCCGACGTACGCACCGACCTAACTATGCAGCCTACTTCCAACTCGCTTGCATTGCCATCTACGTGCTGGGCGTCGGGTTCCTGCGCCAGCAACAGGCACTCCCCGAATTGTGGTTCATCGCAGCCACGCTCACCCTCATCAATTTTTCAAAACTCAAACAATAAGCATGCGCCACACCCCACAACACGCCGCACAACGTGCACTGCTCATGTCGCTACTCTTGACCATGTCCACACTGGCATCGGCCGAGGGCGCTGCCGTGCGCACCGAAGTGCCCCGACTGGTGGTGAACATCCTCATAGATCAGCTGCGCACGGACTATATGGAAGCCTTCCTGCCGCTCTATAGCGAAGACGGCTTCAAGAGGTTGCTCAGCGAAGGGCGGATTTACGAACAAGCCTCCTATCCGCACGCCAATCCCGACCTGGCATCGGCTACCGCCACGATTGCCACGGGCACAACGCCCAGCGACCACGGCATCATCGGCCGGCAATGGATTGACCGCACAACGCTGCGCCCCATCTTTTGCTGCGACGACAACAACTATCCCGGCATCGGCACGAACGAAGCCTCCTCGCCCAAGCACTTAGGAGTGACCACGCTCACCGACGAACTCAAGATTGCCACCGAGGGCAAGAGCCTCGTCTATGCCATCGCCCCCAACCGCGAAGTAGCCATCTTCAGCGCAGGCCATGCTGCCGACGGCGCACTCTGGATTGACGACAACACGGGCGAATGGGTGACCACCGCTTTCTACAACGAACTCCCCCCATGGGCTGCCGCTCACAACAAATACAACAACACGGCAAGCAAAGCCAAGAGCCTCGTGTGGGAACCCATCAACCACTTGGTGGGCAACTTCAACTACTTCCTCTCGGGGGGCGTCAAGGAGCCCTTCAGCCACAAGTTCAAGGGCGATGCTCCCTACGCTGACTTCAAAACCAGCGGACTCATCAACGAAGAAGTGTTCCAGATGGCGCAGACTTGTCTCAAGTCAACAGCCATCGGGGCCGACGACATCACGGACTACCTCGCCATCAACTTCTATGCCGGCGGATTCCGCCATCAATCGGCAAGCGCCACGCCCATTGAGTTTCAGGACCTCTACGTGCGCCTCGACCGCGCCCTGGCTCAGCTCATCAAAGCCATCGAGCAAAAGGTGGGCAAGCAACACGCGCTGTTCTTCATCACATCTACAGGACAGTCCGACGAACGCGAGGAAGACCTCACCACCTATCGCGTGCCCACAGGCACGTTCGACGTGAAGCGCGCTTCGAGCCTGCTCAACATCTATCTGTCCGCCATCTACGGACCCGGCAACTATATCGAAGCAACCAACGCTACGCAGTTCTACCTCAACCACGAATTTATTGAGAAAAACCAGATTAATCTGTCCGAACTGCTCGAACGCTCGCAGGACTTGCTCGCTCGCTTTGCCGGCGTCAAGGATGTTTACACCTCGCTGCGCCTGCAACAGGGCGGATGGACTCCCGAAATCAGCAAAATCCGCGGTGGCTACCACACAGCACACTCGGGCGACATCTTCCTCAAAATTGCCCCCGGCTGGCGCTACGTCAATGCCGACACCAAGCAACAGTCGCTCACGCGCGAATCGTATATCCCCTTCCCCATCATATTCTACGGCTACAACATACCTGCCGAGAAAATCACACTCCCCACGACGGTGGACTTCATCGCACCCACAGTGGCAAAGGTATTGCGCATACGCGCCCCGAATGCCTGCGATTTGGCTCCGCTCAATCTTAAATAAAAATCCCTACAACCGGCTGACTCATATATATAATATAGACACGCATACACGGACGATGCCGACTGTAGCAACCACACTCCATAATCATTAATAAATTTTTCCGTCATGGATATTTTCGCAATACTCACCAAACTCTTTGGTTCAAAATCTCAGCGCGACATTAAGGCCATCAAGCCCATTGTCGATGAAATCCTCAGCATTTATCCCACCATCGATGCCCTCAGCAACGACGACCTCCGTGCGAAGACGCGCGAACTGAAAGCCATCGTTCAGGGCGCAGGCGACGAACTCCGCAAGGAAATCGACGACCTCAAAAACAAAATCGAAAGCACACCTATCGAAAACCGCGAAGCCATCTTCACGAAGATAGACAAGTTGGAAAAAGAAATCCTCGAACGCTACGAAGTGAAGCTCAATGAGGTGCTCCCCACAGCCTTTGCCATCGTGAAATCAACCTGCCGCCGCTTTAAGGACAGCACCGACCGCTTTGGCAACGTGCTTACAGCCACTGACTTCGACCGCGAAATGGCTATCCGCTACCCCGACGTAGTGCGCATCGATGGCGACAAAGCCCTCTACGACGACGACTTCGAAGAAACCGACTGGAACATGGACCCCTACCCTTGCCAGCTCTTCGGCGGCGTTGCCATCCACCAGGGAAAGATTGCCGAAATGGCTACGGGCGAAGGTAAGACGCTTACCTCAACACTCCCCATCTACCTCAACGCACTTACAGGTAACGGTGTGCACGTCGTGACCGTGAACGACTACCTCGCCAAGCGCGACGCACGCTGGAACGCTCCGCTCTACATGTTCCACGAACTCTCCGTGGACTGTATCGACCACCATCAGCCCAACTCTGAAGCACGCCGCCGCGCTTATCAGGCGGACATCACATACGGTACGAACAACGAATTCGGTTTCGACTACCTCCGCGACAACATGGCAATGAGTCCCAAGGACCTCGTGCAGCGCATGCACAACTTTGCTATTGTCGACGAAGCCGACTCCGTGCTCATCGACGATGCGCGTACGCCGCTCATCATCTCAGGCCCCGTGCCCAAGGGCGACGTGCAGCTCTTCGAACAATATCAGCCCCTCGTTGAAAAACTCGTCAGCGTACAGCGCCAGTTGGCTACTTCTCTGCTCACCGAAGCCAAGAAACTCATCGAAACCGGCAACAAGGAGCAGATGGAACAAGGTTTCCTCCAGCTCTTCCGCTCACACAAGGCTCTTCCTAAGAACAAGCCCCTCATCAAATTCCTCTCCGAACAAGGTATCAAGACGGGCATGAGTAAGACGGAAGAA
>JAFOWI010000169.1 GCA_017425985.1 Bacteroidaceae bacterium
AACAATCCAATATTTCATACTTAACGTTATTTTTGATTAGGTCTTTTGCCACCCCATGCATCATTGGGAACATTGCGTTCAACAACGGTGTCAGGATTAACATTTGTAAGGTATTTTGTGATTTTCTTTGCAGAAAAAGAAATCGTCAGGCTGTGTGAGGCACGAGTGCATGCAACATAAAAAGCGCTTCTATCTGGTATATCTGCATCATTTGCAAAAGGAACAAATACGTTGTCAAACTCTGTCCCCTTAGCTGCATGATACGTGAGTATACAAGGTAAATCATTGTTCGTAAAATCAAGAGTGTTGATTGTACGGTAAGGTGGAATTTTCCCCGTTCTGTAGAGAACCTGAGTCTGCATACCATTTTTAGAGAAGAACTGATGTACATATTTGACATCACTCTCTAATGGTACGAGGATGGCCACGTCATCCAAATCTTCTAATCGTATTTTATTAAGGATAGCCTCTAATTCTTTATCTTTTGAGTCTAATTTTTGAATTACTGGCTTGGGATACTGTGGGTAATCACTATTCCCTCCATCTTTCATATTGTCTGACAACAAATCAATTGATGGATATACAATATCTTGCGCTACCTTTGCTATTGACTTGGGTAATCGATAATTATATTTGAGGAACAATCTCCTATAACGTAGAGCTGCTGTTATTGCATCCATGCTGGCTCCTCGATTATTATAAATCTTTTGGGCTGAATCACCAAAGAGAGAGATACTTTTGTTGACCTTCGGAAGGAAACGATGTTGATAGTCAGAAACATCAAAATCCTGAGCTTCATCAACGATAAGATAGTCGATTTTTCCCTCCGCTTTTCTAAACAGGGTGCCACTGGGTATAAGTACCATCTCGGAATCCGTTATATCAATCCCGGATTCTACTGGTATTTCTCTGAACCAAGAAACACGTCTTCCGAAGTTTCGGTAATATGTATCAGCGACCCAATCGGCAAAGTCAATGCTCACCAACAAATCGTTAGGGTAATCTTTTTTACCTTGATCGAAAGATTGCACTTTCTCAAATTGGCGAATCACGCCATTTTGAACAATAAATACATTTTTGTTTGATATTTCTATGAAATAGTAAATTTCTCCTTGTTGTGTAGAATTAGTTTCGTCAACAATTTTCACATTGGTGCAAATAGAATACGAGCCCATATCCCTTACAAATGAAGGACTGATGCCTGTTTCTAAACGTCTAAATTTACCATCAATTTTAACACTATCAACACTGATTATATGGTTGCCTAATTTAGAATTTTCAAATTTGTACACTTTTTCGTTCTGAATTAGGTAATAAATTGGATGTGAATTTGCTGTTCTTATATTTCCTCGACAATAAACATCACCTATTAAATCAAAGCCACGATGTTCCCATGCCCAGTCATAGGCGATTCTTTCTTTGTCAAGGTCCAAAGCCTCCAGTCCATAAGCGACCATGCGTTTCAATGCCATTGTATAAACAACAAGGGCGTATGAATCGCTGAATGCACTTGCTTGAACAGCTCGGTGTATCGCCAAGTTAGTTTTACCACTACCGGCAGAACCTTGTACAATAAGGTTCTCGTTTGGATCTCGGATGATAATTTGACGTTGTGAATCATCCAAATTGGATATAAACCACTTTTCTAATCTCATATAATTCTGTTTTGTTGGTGCAAAGTTAGATTACATCTGCGAATTCTATGTTCGTGTTGCAGAATAACTATCAAACATTGATTTAATTCGATTAAAAATATCGTTTTGAATGGACGAAGGTGACAACACTATAAGTTCTTTACCAAAGGAACATAGTTCTCGGATTAACTCATAGTTAGGAATACAATCTATAGAGAAGAATGCACCCTCATTAAGAGATGGATATTGACTATGATATTTTTCTTCCTGTTCACCCTTATATTGACATTGTGACCCATGAATAGGCTTAGTTTTAACGTAGTTCTTAGACTGGTCACTCACCCAAAATAGGATATGTTGAATTTTCCTATCTTCATATAGGGTTACTCCAACAATATCTTCAAAGCGTTCAGACAAGTCCTCATTACATGTTTTGTATTTTATTTCAGGAAGGGCAGTCACAGCATCAATCCTGTCGAGAGCATAATTGAGGATTTTGCCATCTTCATCTGCAGCACCAATCAGATACCACCTATTATTATATTGCTTAAGTAGATAGGGGTGGAAAATGATTTCTTTAGTTTCCATATCCGAAAATGTGTGATACTCCAAGTGAATTACAACTTGATTTGAAATATTGTCAAACAAAACACCCAACAAGTTGGAATTTTGTAGGTAAGGGTTATTGCTAAAGCTTATAATACGTGGACGTTTCTTTAGGCCAAGTCCAATTTTGAATCGGTCGAGCCACTCAAAATGAGCCAACCCGTCGAACTGTCCTATGGTATTCAAGACCTCCAATATCAAGTTACTTTCCTCCTCACTTAGATCTTTTCTAAAAATAGTGAAGGATGGATTTTCGTATCTAATACAGCGTCTCCCATGTACACGATATCTTTTGATTTCTGCATAGAAAGGTGCATATTCTAAGTAGTTAATATCCTTCTCTATGCAACGTTGAGACACTTCTGGGAAACCAGCCTCAATCAACTTCTCATTGCACTTTTCCGTAAGGTCATGTATATCGTAGAAATGATGTCTGTCTGACAACATTTCATCAAGGTACTTGTATCTCGTTAAAGCGTTTTTATTTGTCGGCATATTTAACTTTTTTGCAAAGGTAAGCGTAAAAAGCGAACACAATGTTCGTGCCATTGCGATTTAGGTCTGTGACAGCAGGTATGATTTGTATTCCCGAACAATCAATTCCTTGATGTCAACTTCCAACAAGTCAGCTATCTTTAGCAGACTATTTAAGTCTGGTTGCGAGACATTTGTACACCATTTGGAAACAGTTGATGGTGTCACGCCCATTTGCTCTGATAACCATTTGCTTGTTCGACTTTTCTCGAACAGTACAATTTTTATTCTGTTTACTGGTTCCATGATCATTGAGTTTATGTTGCAAGGATAATGATTTATTTTCAATTTCTTCTAAAATTATTTGTCTTATGATAAAATATCATGCAACTTTTATAAATATTAGGAGTTTTGCCAAGTATATGTGGTTTTTATGCTAGCACATTATAATATAGTAAGGGAGAGAGCGGAAGCATTTCTCTACTTGGTACCACAAAAACATTGGTACGATTAGCTTGTTTTCGCTTCTGATTCGCGAAAACATTTCGTAGACTCACAAAAAATCACATTGAATTTCGGAAGGTTACCTCAAGGACACTTTTTAGGCAGTTTATATTTGACCCATACGCCTTATATTTTCCATAACTTTGTTCGTTTGTAACAAAATTAGTTATTTTATTTCACTTATAACTTTATTTAGTGATAATTTCTTTATTATACACTATATTTAGAATAATCTCTCATTTTCAGCATTTACACTATGACGAAGTTAATCCATAATCTTATCGGTAATCTTGTTGGATAAGCACTTGAAGTATTCAAAGAATGTACGTCGGTTTTTGTGTCTGCTTATAGTCATTATTTGCAAGGTGTCAATGTGTAGAAGCTGTAATAGTAAATAAAAATGTTCTTATATCCTTGTGTTGCAAAGTGCATTCGCTGGATATAAGAACATTTGTTTATTGAGTTTTTGTCTCAATTATTCGTAGTTGAGGTGGAAACCTACTACTGCTTCTATGCCACGGCGCAGCATGTCGAGGGGGAAGTTTTCGTTGGGCGAATGGATGGCGTTGCTTTCAAGACCAAAACCCATAAGGACGGTTTTGATGCCGAGCACACGCTCAAAGTCGCTGATAATGGGAATAGAACCTCCACGGCGCACCGCCAAAGGACGTTTGCCAAAGGCTGCTGTGAAGCCCGCTTCGGCTGCTTTGTAAGCAGGCAGGTCGATGGGGCATACGTAGCCTTCACCGCCATGCATGGGGCGCACTTCTACGCGTACACTCTTGGGTGCAATGCTCTTGATATAGTCAATGAAGAGTTGCGAGATTATTTCGTGTTGCTGGTGAGGTACAAGGCGGGTAGATACTTTTGCGTAAGCCTTTGAAGGAAGCACAGTTTTTGAGCCTTGACCTGTGTAGCCGCCCCATATGCCGCATACGTCAAACGAGGGGCGACAGCTATTGCGCTCAATCGTAGAGTAGCCTTCTTCGCCTGCCACTTCATCGATATCGATGGCACGCTTGTACTTATCAAGGTCGAAGGGAATTTCGGCAATCATCGCGCGCTCGTCGGCTGAGAGTTCCTCTACATCGTCGTAGAAATGAGGAATGGTGATGCGTCCCTTTTCGTCAACAATTTGTGCGAGCATTTGGCAGAGCATGTTGATGGGATTGGCAACAGCGCCGCCGAAGTGGCCCGAGTGGAGGTCGCGGTTGGGGCCCGTCACTTCGATTTCCCAATAGGCAAGTCCGCGCAGACCTGTCGTAAGACTGGGCAATTCAGCACTGAGCATACTCGTATCGCTCACGAGGATGATGTCGGCTTTCAGGAGTTGAGCATGTTCGCTCAAGAAGCCGCCCAACGATGGACTGCCAATTTCTTCTTCGCCTTCGAAGATAAACTTCACGTTGTGTTTCAACAATCCGTGCTTCACGAGGTATTCGAAAGCCTTGACCTGAATCATAGCCTGCCCCTTGTCGTCGTCGGCTCCGCGTGCCCAGATGCGACCGTCGCGCACTTCGGGTTCGAAGGGATTGCTCTTCCAGAGTTCCAATGGTTCGGCAGGCATCACGTCGTAGTGCGAATAAATCAGTACCGTCTTAGCATCGTCTGCTACGTGCTTTTCGGCATAGACAAGAGGATTGCCTGCTGAGGGCATCACTTCTGCACGGTCAGCTCCTGCAGCTAAGAGTAGTTCGACCCAGCGTTCGGCACAACGGAGCATGTCGGACTTTCTTTCAGGGTGTGCGCTAATGCTCGGAATGCGAATGAGCGAGAATAGTTCGTCGAGGAAGCGTGATTCGTTTTCCAGGATGTATTGTTTGATGTCCATAATATAAAATGTTTAGAATGATTAACGTGTCCAAAGAATGTGGAGCTGATTTTCGGCAACAGGTGTTCCGCACATTATTAATGTGTAGTTGATGAGGATGTTTCCTTGAGTAGTGTTTTGCTGAATTTCAAGGCTTGAGGTCTCAATTCCCATTTCGATGATGCCTTCCGGAATCTTGTATTGAGTAGTGGTGGTTTGATGGAGTCTGAACTCCATTTTTGTTTCAACTGCTCCGGTGCGTGCTAATGTCACGCAGTTTGGGCTGATGGTGCAATGTGTTGTGATGCCGTTGTCTTCAGTGTATAGCAGTGTGCAAGTCGCTGCGTTGGTTGTCAGACTTCCGGCAAATTTGTTCTCAATCTTATCAACACCGTTTTCGGTGTGAGTCGTGAGGATGGTGGTAATTTTTATAGGGGTCATTTTAGGAAAATCTTTTTGCCGTTTTGGATGTAGATGCCGCGTTTTTGTGGTAGAGCTTCCAATCGGCGTCCATCGAGCATGAAGATTCCTTGTGCCGGTGGCGTTTGGATGGGGTTGTTAATGCCTGCCGGTTCGGGCATTGTGAATGTCATTTGCTTGATGGTGTGCCATGAGTAAGCCATGCGGAAGGTATATACTTTGCTTGGTTCCAGATTGGCGTAAGTAAAAGTGTCGGTGCGGCTTTCGCCTGGTTCGAGATACAGGAAATCAGCTTTTTGCGTGGCTCCTTCATAGTTGCGAGAGGTGTCTCCCTGGTCGAAGAATGCGCGATAGAGTTCGCCGCAGCGGCCCTCTGCTTCTTCATCGTTGTGTGCAGTGACAATGATACTCACGGAAGTCGGGGAGTGAAATAGTGGTTCGCTCACCTCGAAACTGAGTTTTGATTTCTTGGCAGGCAACACATTGACGGGGCATTCATATAGCAGGCAGACGTCGTCGGGCGAGATGGAGAGCAAGCGCTCTCCTTCGAGTGTGAACATAGCCGGAACGTTGAGTTTGCGATGTTCGCCCGGTAGGAGTGTTACTCCGCTGAGCGCAATGTAGTCGGCTTGTTCGAATCGTGCCGTGTCGGTGGGTAGATTCGTGAGTAGTTCGAACGGAGTTGTAAGTTGCTTGTTTGAATTGTTGCGTACGTAGATTGACACAGGAGTGTAGATGCCTATAATGGGTGTGCGTTCTACGATGATAGAATCTACAATGATGTCGGTTTCTGTGCGTTCGAGTGTGTCGGGAAGTATTGGTGCAACAGCATCGGGATGGAGCAATAGCATTTCTTGATTGCAGAAGAAGCCCTGTGCTGCTTGCGCATCTAAGCGGTCGGCAATGTCTTCGTATGCAGCAAGCACGTCGAGACGGAAGTATCCGTCATAGTTTCCGCCATATCCCCAGTTGATGTGAAAAAGTCCGTCTTGGTTGAGTCCATCTACTACGAAAGCGTGGCCCTGAATCATGCTCGTGTAGCCGGTATAGAGTACGGGGCGCTTGGCTTCGAGTTCTGTGACAATCATGTTTATCCAATCGGCCGGCGAGTAGCGATAGCTGTCCGCGTAGTGTACATAGTTCCAGCCGAAGGCACGCTGAAGTGGCTCGATGAGGTTTCGGATGTAAGCACCGCTTTCGTTGAGTCCCCAGTTCATGTGTGCCGCCATGCCGCAGTAAAAGCTTAGTCGTGCTACGGCATCGATAGCAGCTGTTGAGGCATTCTCTGTGTCATAATCATTGAGGATGAGGTTTACGTCAACACTCGTTCCCGGCATTACGTCCTCAATGGTGTAGAAGGGGGTTGTCCATCCGTGCAGCGTGTCTTGTAGTGTAATGTTTCGTCCGTGGTAAGTAATGATTTCTTCCAAGGCTGTAGCTACGCATCCCACAACGCTACGCTCCTTGCTCCATGTGCTGTCGGCTTGCAGAATGTACGGACACATAGCGTTGTAGGGTGCTTCTTGGTGGCGCACCATGGGGAGTAGCGGTGCAATGTCCCTTCCTTTGGGAAGAAATGTTTCGTCGTTGGCTGACCCGTTTTTCTGCGAAGCATGCGTGTAGGCGTTGAGTAGGGAGTACATGCCTTGTGGAAGGTCGTTTGTTGTCAGTGTTCCGTAGCCTAAGACGGATGGAAGTTTATCGTCGGCAGCAACAACCACATAGGTGTTTCCTTGTGAATAGATGCGTGCGCTGAGCGAGTTCCCTTTTTCATTAAGGAGTGGTGAGCAAAGTTGAATCTGGTCCGTCTGTTGTGGTATTCTATGCTGTGAGCGTATCTTTTGCTCGGCAAAAAAGATTTCTGCTGTTTTTCGAGTTTCGAGTGTATCCAGTATCGTTGCCTGCGTGGTGAGGCTGATGAGCAGGAATTGCAGTGTGAGTAATTTCCGCTTTATGTTCATGGCGAGTCTCGTGTTTTGCGATGATGCTATGTTTGAGCTTTGTCGTTTTAATCTTCGTTTTGGCTTTTGTCTTGTAATTGTGTGGGCCAATTTACGAGGAACAGTGTTTCCGTAGCGCGTGTAAAGGCGGTGTAGAGCCAGCGCAAATGTTCGCTTGTCGAAGCATCTTCGGGTACATATCCTTGGTCGATGTAAACATGAGGCCACTGTCCGCCTTGGGCTTTGTGGCATGTGACAGCATAGGCATATTTGAGTTGCAGCGCATTGTAATAGGCATCCTCGCGCAATCGCTTCATGCGCTCGCGCTTGGAGGGAATGTCGGCATAGTCTTCGTAAATGGCATTGAAGAGTTTTTGGCTTTCTTCGCGTGTCAGTGCCGGCGAGGGAGAGTTGAGTGTGGAGAGCAACAGACGGCAGTCGAGCTCGTTTTCGTCGTAGTCAGAAAGGCGCAGCGTAGCGTCGGCAAAGATGAATCCGTATTGCTCGTGAACATTGCGGATGCGCACTATTTCAAGCATGTCGCCATTCGCAAGAAAGTCGGGGAGGGTAGTGGTGCGCAGTTCCTCAGGAGTGAGTTCGCGTCGGGCTTGCAGTGTCCAGTAGTAGTTGTTCTTCACAACCATCACGCGGTCGCCACGAGTGAGGATGTCTTCCCTATCGAAGATACGTGCTCGCACTCCTTGGTTGTAGATGTTGGCGCGTTGGTTGCTGCGTGTGATGATGATGGTGCCTTCTTCGCCTTGTTTGTCATAGCTTGATATGAGCGAATCGATGAGTTCGTTGCCGCAAATAAAGCGAACGCTTCCTTTCTGCGAACCGGTAATGAGCGGAAGCGAGGGGTTGGTTTGTTCTGTGAGGAGCGTGCGCAGGTGTGTGGCGTTGAGCAGAATGTCGGAGGTGGCTGCTTGTCGGACTACGTCGGTGAGTGTGGTTTCGTAGATGTTGAGTCCGTAGTAGCTCAGCCGCTCGGCTTGCAAGGCGGGACTTAGTTCTTCGCCAATCGGTGGTAGCTGCGCAGTGTCGCCAACGAAGAGTATTTTACATTTGTCTGCTGCATAGGCAAATTGCAGCAAATCCTGCAGTACGTTGCCCGACCCGAAAACAGTGTACGACGCATCTTGGGCTGCAATCATTGAAGATTCGTCAACGATGAACAGCAGGTTTTGGCTTTTGTTGTATCCCAATGAAAAGGCTGTATCTTCGCCTACGAATGTTTGCTGTCGGTAGATGGCTTTGTGTATGGTCGATGCTGTATGTTCTGCGAAATTTGCAAATACCTTGGCGGCTCTGCCTGTTGGGGCAAGCAAAACAGGTGTCATCTCCCCGCTCTGCAAAAGTTGGCGCACAAGCATTGCAACGAGCGTGGTTTTTCCTGTGCCGGCGTAGCCTCGCAAAATGCAGGCTGTGTGGGGAGTAGGATCAGCAAGGAATGCTTGCAGCGTTTGTTGTGCTTGTTGTTGTGAGGGGGTGAGCGTTAGCATGTTTTTTTATATGAATAGTTGGCGGCGGAGGGTAAGTTTGTTTTGCAGCACTTCTTTTCGTACTTGTTATTTCCGGATGTATGCGCCAATACCGCGTTGATTGGCAATGAAAGCGCCTCCTGCAAGTCGCGAACCAATGTAAAATACGGCGCTTTGCCCGGGAGTAATGGCGCTTACAGGAATTTGTGTGCGTACAAGCAGTCGGTTGTCGCCTTCGATTGCCTGGACTGTGCAGGCTACAGGAATGCTGTGGTAGCGAACTCTGACTGTCAGTTCAGAATGTATGGCGTCCGTTTCTTTGTTCACAAATTCTGCGTTTTCAACGAAGAAGGTTTGCGTTGTCAGTTCGGACTCATCGCCGAGGACGATGGTGTTTTTTTCAGCATTGAGGCGCAGTACGTAGGCAGGCTTTCCGAGCGCAATGCCCAATCCCTTTCTTTGTCCCACTGTGTAGAAGGGAACTCCTTGATGTTGCCCTAATTTGCGTCCGGCGCTATCTACGAAGAAACCTCCATTGACGGTTGCTGCCAAATCCGGACATTGTTCGCGCAGAAAGTCGCGATAGTCGTCCGTGACGAAGCACACTTCCATCGACTCGCTCTGTCGGGCACGAAAGCTGAATCCTTTTTCGTCAAGATACTTTCTTACTTCGGGTTTCTCCATTTCGCCCAATGGAAATATGCACTTCGCAAGCGTCGTCTGCGGCACGCGCCAAAGAAAGTAGGACTGGTCTTTACGTAAATCATCGCCCATCAGCAGATAATGAAAGCCTCCCACTACCTGCTTGCGCACATAGTGTCCGGTGGCAATCAAGTCGCAGCGCAGTTCGTCAGCTAATTCCTGCAGCAGGCGAAATTTGAATGCCCTGTTACACATCACGCAAGGGTTTGGAGTGCGACCTGCACAATATTCGTCAATGAAGTTTTGAACAATGGTTGCTCTGAACTCTTTGCGCACGTCGATTACATGGTGCTCGATGCCGAGCGTGGCTGCTAATTCTTTAGCACTGAGGATGTAGTCGGGTTCCGTCGCTCCGTCGGCAAACTGATGGGGCAGGTCGTATGCACGCATTGTCATGCCCACTACCTCGTAGCCTTGGTCGCGAAGTAGCAGGCATACTGCCGAACTATCCACACCGCCCGACATGGCAACCAATACACGTTGAGGGTTCATATAAATATCTACTCTTTATTCAAAAACTCGGTTTGCCAAGCCGCTTGTGCGAAAGTCAAACCGAGTTATATAATATTCAACAACATACTCAAGTTTCGCAAGTACAAATTCTTTTTTATCAAGGATTAATAAGAAAATAAAACCTTAAGACCTCAAAACCTCAAGACCTTAAAACCTAATAAGTTGAGCACTTGCGAAACTTCAACAACTTACTATTTTGTCAATGCTACCTCCGCTTCGTTCTGCAGCACTTCGCTACCGGGATAGCCTCCTGTTTTGAAGTTGTCGTAAGCTGTAGAGCCGTCCTTGTTGATAATCATGTACGAGGGAATGCCGCGCAAACTGAGTGATTGGCAAAGTTCGCCCCACTGCTTGTTCGTAAGTCGATAGTGTACACCTTCGATTTCGGCAATCATGGCATTCCACTTTTCAAGCGGAGAGGATTCGCCCGTGATGTAAACAAATTCGCACCCCTTTGCTACGAGGCCTGCCTTAATTTCGTCAATCTTCTTCATCGCCATGCGGCATGGACCACACCATGTCGCCCAGAAATCAACAAGCAACACTTTGCCCTTGTTTTGTTCAACAATAGCTTTTAAAATAGCTTCACCGCCAGTCACTTTTGCATCGAGGGTTTTAATCGTAGGCTTGATGGCTTTTGTGGTAGCAGTTTCTGTTTGAGGTTTTGCGGTTTCTGTTGCAACCTGTGCATGGATGCTGAGCGTCGAAAGTGCGATAGCAAGGGTTATAAAAACTCTTTTCATTGTGTATTTCTTATTAAAATGGTTAATACTCGTTCGTATATGCTGCAAATTTAGTATTTTTGTCGGAACTAATTCGATTTATCATCTTAATAATCTATAAAAAAATGAACACCTTTCTTCATGCCAAGGACCTTGGCAACTTCGACGAAGCACTTGAAATAGCGCGCGAACTCAAAGAAGATCGCTATAAGTACGAACAACTCGGCAAGCACAAAACGGCGTTGCTTGTATTCTTTAACAACAGTCTGCGCACACGCCTTTCTACGCAAAAGGCAGCGCGCAATCTTGGTTTGGATGTCATTGTGCTCGATGTGAATCAGGGTGCATGGAAGCTCGAAACGGAGCGCGGCGTAGTGATGAACGGCGACCGTAGCGAACATTTGCTCGAAGCGATTCCTGTGATGGCTTCCTTCTGCGACATTATTGGTGTACGCACCTTTGCAGGTCTCACTAATCGCGAGGATGATTACACGGAATGCATCCTCAATCAGTTCATCCGTTACAGCGGAAAGCCCGTATTCTCAATGGAAAGTGCTACTGCACACCCGCTGCAGTCGTTTGCCGACCTGATTACGATTGATGAGTACAAAAAGACGAAGCGCCCCAAGGTTGTACTTACCTGGGCACCTCACCCCAAAGCATTACCCCAGGCTGTGCCCAATAGTTTTGCCGAATGGATGCGTGCTGCCGATTTCGACCTTGTCGTGACACACCCCGAAGGCTACGAACTCGATCCGCTCTTTGTGGGCGACGCTCGTGTTGAGTACGACCAGATGAAGGCTTTTGAAGGAGCCGACTTCGTATATGCCAAGAATTGGAGTTGTCCTGGTGTTACAAATCCTGCCGACTATGGCAAAATCCTTTGCAACGAACCTTCATGGACTGTGAGCCAGCGCCAGATGGCTGTTACCAACGATGCCCACTTCATGCACTGCCTTCCCGTGCGCCGCAATGTCGTTGTGACCGACGAAGTAATTGAATCGCCTCGTTCATTGGTGATTCCCGAAGCTGCAAACCGAGAAATTTCAGCAAGTGTTGTCCTCAAGCAGATGCTTGCAAATCTATAATCATACAGGATTTTTTCGCCATAAAGTTAAAATGAAGAAAATCCTCTACGTCCACGGCTTTAGTTCGAGCGGAGCATCAGGTACAGTCATGATGCTCCGCCAACAGTTGTATGCCCATGATGTACGCGTCCTTGCTCCCGACCTTCCCGTGTTGCCCAACGATGCGATAGCTCTCCTGCGCAGCCTTGTTGCTGCTGAGCACCCCGACCTCATCATTGGCACATCGATGGGCGGATTCTATACCGAATTGCTCACGGGCACACCACGCATCCTCGTGAATCCATCCTTCCAGATGGCGCGCCTGCTTACATTCAAGGGAATGGGGCGCTACCCTTTCCTCAATAAACGCGAAGATGGTGCTAAGGACTTCAAGGTGGACCGTACAATGATTGACCAGTTCAAGGCGCTCGAAAAGGAATCCTTCAAGCACATCACACCTGAGGACAAACAATTTGTTTGGGGACTCTTCGGTTCCGATGATAAGGTGACAAAAGGATTTCAACCTATCTTTTGCAAGCACTATGGCAAGCAAAACTTCATCGTTTTTGAGGGCGAACACCGCATGAATGACAAGATTCTCAACGCAGCAGTGATGCCCATCATACGCAAAGTTCTAGAAATATGATGTCACACCTCACGCTCCTTGAATTCAATAACGCCGTGAGCGAGGCGATAGCTGCCAATTTCAATGACACCTACTGGCTCACAGCCGAGGTAAGCGAAGCGCGCGTTGCCTCAAATGGTCATTGCTACCTTGAACTGATTGAGAAGGACACCTCCGGTATCACCGTTGTGGCGCGTGCCCGAGCAAACATCTGGCGCACCACTTATCAAGTGCTCGCCAAGCGTTTCGCACAAGCTACCGGCACTACTATTCAACCTGGAATGAAGTTGCTCATTGAAGTGAGTGCCACCTTCCACAGTGCCTACGGTTATTCGCTTACCATCCACAACATCGACCCCGCTTACACACTTGGCGACATCGCTTCTAAGCGCCAGGAAATATTGCAGGCGCTTGAGGAATTGGGCATTGTTGATTTGAACAAGCAACTCCCTTTGTCGCGTCCGCTTCGGCGCATTGCCATCATCTCCAGCGCCACGGCTGCAGGTTATGGTGACTTTATGCGTCAGCTCCAGCAGTCGGGCCATCCTTTTGAGTGCAAACTCTTTCCTGCCATCATGCAAGGCGAGGGTGTTGAAGCAAGTTGCCAACAAGCATTGAAGTCCATTGCGCGCGAAGCCCGTCTTTGGGACTGTGTTGTCATTATCCGTGGTGGTGGTGCAGCTGCCGACCTCTTTGGTTTTGAGTGCTATGGTCTGGCTGAAGCTGTTGCACGCTTTCCGCTCCCCGTCATGACAGGCATTGGCCACGAACGCGATGAAACAGTGCTCGACTTCGTAGCTCACACGCGCCACAAAACGCCCACCGCAGTAGCAGCCTTCCTTGTTGATAACTTTGCTGCTGAAATAACACAGCTTGCCGATCTCGAAAACCGACTCCTACAAGCCTGCAACCATCGTTTACAGACGGAGGACCACTTGCTCAACCAAATCGTAGCGCAACTCAAGTTTGCTGCCCAAAAGTGCATCAGCAACGAAAGCAAACATCTGACACAATTGTGTGCCACGCTTCCTCTGCTTGTCAAGCAGCGCATACAGCGCGAGCACTACGAACTCTCGCTGCTTGAGCAGACCATTGCGCTTGCTCATCCTCAGCGCATACTCAATATGGGCTATAGCATCGTGCGCAAACAAGGAAAAAGCATTAGTTCCACAGCTGACCTCTCCATCGGCGAACAACTCAGCATCACGCTTAAAGATGGTAGCATCGACACCATCGTCACCCGCATCTAACTCACTTTTCGGCATGAAGAAAAAACTTACCTATACGCAAGCGATGGACCGACTGCAAACCATCGTAGCGAGTCTTGAAAACAATACGCTCAGCATCGACGAACTCACCCTTCGCCTCGAAGAAGCCCAGCAACTGGCAAACTTCTGCAAGCAACAACTTACCCAAACCACAAACGATATCGAAACACTCTTCCAAAACAATGAGCAAAAATAAACTCTCAAAATTTGCCGATATGGCAAGTTATCCCCACGTATTCGAAGCCCCCTTCCAGGCGCTCGATACTGAAGCACAATTCGAACTCAAAGGCAAGTGGCACGAACAATTCTTTAAGAACAATAACCCCATCGTGCTCGAACTCGGATGCGGACGTGGCGAATACACCGTAGGCCTTGCACGCCTCTTTCCCGACAAAAATTTCATCGGAGTCGATATCAAGGGTGCACGCATGTGGAGCGGTGCTACAGAAAGTCTCAAGGAAGGACTCACTAACGTTGCCTTTTTGCGCATAAACATCGAATTCATACAGCGTTTCTTTGCTCCAGGCGAAGTAGCCGAAATATGGCTCACCTTCTCCGACCCGCAGATGAAGAAAGCCACAAAGCGACTCACTTCCACTTACTTCATGGAGCGCTACCGCACCTTCCTTCAGGACGGAGGACTCATCCATCTGAAGACCGATAGTAACTTCCTCTTCACCTACACTACCTATATGGTGGAGAAAAACGCTCTTCCTGTGCGCTTCACAACATCCGACCTCTACCACCACTTGCTTGAAGAAACCGATGCTGAAGTAAAACAAATCCTCGGCATTCGCACTTACTACGAACAGCAGTGGCTCGACCGCGGACTATCTATAAAATACCTTAAATTCCAGTTACCTCACGAAGGCGAACTCCTCGAACCCGAAGTCGAAATCGAACTCGACGACTACCGCAGCTATAACCGCTCAAAGCGTTCCAGCCTGGAAACGTCAAAGTAGTCTGTCCTGCTTATACTCATATATAAATATGTATAGCCCCTAAGTAAAAATCAAATTACTTGGGGGCTATTTGCTACGCTCAAACTTAGTGTTACCGAGTGGTGACGCCTTCAGCGTCATCACCAAGATTGACAAGACAGAAAACAACATTGTAAAATATTAATAATCTACAATATAGCAATATTTTTCTTATCTTGGTAATATTGTTGATTTTGAACACCCTATCAAATGCCTCGGCAGAGCGGTGATGCCTTTAGCGTCATGTGTATATATACATTTGATATCGTTTAACGCAAAATAGCTTTATCTCGCATGCGAAATACTATTGATTTCACTCAGAATTGCTTTATCCCGCATGTGAAATAGTTCTTTTCCGATCGGAATTGCTTTATCTCACATGTGAAATAGTCCTTTTCCGCTTGGAATTGCTTTATCT
>JAFOWI010000170.1 GCA_017425985.1 Bacteroidaceae bacterium
TGGAGATTCCTAACAGTGTGACCAGTATTGGGGATTATGCTTTCTATGGTTGCTCCAGTTTGACAACAGCCACAGTTGGTTGTTCATGGAAAACGAATCCGCTGTATGATTTTGATGAAAACGTAACGGTGAATGCTACACTTCATAGTTATGAAAATGGTGTATGCACGGTGTGTGGCGAGGAAGAAACTACGGGTATTGCCGGGATTACGAGCAATGCACATCAGCGAAGTGAGATTTTTGACCTCCATGGTCGTCGCGTGAACAAAGCCGGCAAGGGCTTGTACATCGTGAATGGCAAGAAGGTATTGGTGAAGTAAGCGCATGAATACACGAACGACGGGCGGACCATTTGCGGTTCGCCCGTCCGTGTTTTATGGAGGGTAGGTGTAGCGCTACCATATTGCGGGGTTTCCCGCTTAGTAATCATCTACAAAAGCCGGTTTGTAATAATGAGGGTGTATCAAACGTTATGCTTGACACACCCTTGACGTTGTCATACCGAGGTTATATACGCGGTCCTGGAAACAAAAATCTTCATTAACGCGTGCGTTGTGTACATTTGCATGATGTAACATAATTTTGTAAAGTGTTAAAAGTTAGACTTTAAATTACCCGTTTTTCGGGAAACCCTCCCCAACCGTTAGGGAGCTTGTCCCAAACTGGGATACCTTCCCCGAGCGTTAGGGAGCCTGTCCCAAAATGCGGAAACCCTCCCTAAACTTCAAGAGTGAGTATTTCAAAGAACAATTTCGTGTGCCGCCTTTGAAGCTCTGTCCTTTAGCAGAATTAGCGACGGGTTAGACAATGTTAATGTGAGTATAAACGATTTAAGAGCATGTTTGCGAGTTTGCGGCTTCGCGGTCAGTAAATGAGGCTTTGCCCTTTCTGTTAACGATGAGCGAAAACGCATAAAGTCAATGGCTTATGAGCGTATTCGGGAGTCGATAATTCGTTGTGTAATGTATGTGGCGTCGTGTGAGCCGTCACAGGGTGTTCGGGTCGATCGACGTTTGTAAAAATACAAGGAAATATTTTTCAAAATGTTTAATGTTCTTGACTTTTTTACATCGGTAGCGGCTTTATTAGCATTTGTTAAGCAAACCGAGCCCGGATGCAATAATAGATTCCGCTCGGGTTGCTTGAATTGTTTGTTTGAATGCTTGTTGTGAGCCGTTGCCTGTTGATTTCAATTGTTGCTGCAAATGTACGATTTGTATTAGCGCCGATAAGTGTGTCGGAAGTGGCAATGAAAGCGTAAGTTTGTGTTAAAAATGCCGTATGTATCATCTTTTACGCTTGTTTGCGGGTTGAGTGGCTTGTTTTTTTATTAATTTTACGGCGTTTAAATTATTAAGGACACAGAACATTTGTTATGAAGAAGATGATTGATATGAAATTGCTGTTGGCAGTTCCAGTTTTGTTATTGGCTGCTTGTGAGTCGAAGAAAGATGCTGAGTTGGCAGCGAGCGTGGCTTCGGGCCATAGCTTGATAGAGGAAGCGCGTATGGCGTATCGTGCAGGCGATTACGACAAGGCCTTGGAGCTGATCGACTCGGTGCGCGTGGCACATCCGCGTGCGATGAATGCTCGCGAGGATGGCATCCTGCTGAAGGACTCTGTGGAAATGGCTAAGGCCGAGATTGAGCTGAAGCAATTGGCAGAAACCGGCAACAACGATGCTGATGCGTGGGACGAAGCTCAGCGCAAACTGAAATTCTTTGCGCGCAAGTTGCAGTACGACAAGGAGCAGCGCAAGCAGCATTAATGGAAAGCGCAGCGTTCATAATGTTTTTTTCAACACACGCTATCTATATATAATGAGAGCAGCATGGAGATAACAAAAGATTTGAATGAAGCCCAGGTGCAGGCTGTCGTTTATAACGAAGGGCCGCAGTTGGTGATTGCAGGAGCAGGCTCGGGAAAGACGAGGGTGCTTACTTGCAAGATTGCTTATTTGTTGCAGCGAGGAACAGCGGCGAGCAAGATTCTGGCTTTGACATTTACGAACAAAGCTGCTCGCGAGATGAATCAGCGCATCAGCACATTGCTCGGCGGAGAATCGACGCGCCATTTGTGGTCGGGTACTTTTCATAGTATTTTTGCGCGAATCCTTCGGCGCGAATCGGCCCACATAGGGTTTACGTCGGACTTTACGATTTACGACACATCGGATTCGCGTTCGTTGCTGAAGTCGATTGTTAAGGAGATGGGGCTCGACGAAAAGATGTACAAGCCGCAGCTTGTTGCCTCAAAGATTTCGATGGCAAAGAATCGCCTGGTGTTGCCCGCGGGCTATGCTGCCGATGCTTCGTTCAGAATGAGGGATGAACGCGACGGTTTGCGCGAGATGCCGAGGATTTACGAGGTGTACTTTCATCGTTGCCGTCAGTCGAATGCGATGGATTTTGATGATTTGTTGCTCTATACCTTTATCTTGTTTCGCGACAATGAAGCGGTGCGCAATGCCTATAGAGAACGCTTTGAGCACATATTGGTGGACGAATATCAGGACACGAACTATGCGCAGTACATGATTATCGCGCAGCTGACTACACCGGAGTCGAAAATATGTGTGGTTGGCGACGATGCGCAGAGTATCTATGGTTTCAGAGGTGCCAACATCGACAATATATTGAACTTCCAGTCGCACTTCCCGACAACCGTCGTTACGAAACTGGAGTGTAACTACAGAAGTACGGAGTGCATCGTAGAGGCTGCTAATTCTATCATTAAGAACAATCGCCGCCAAATTCCCAAGAACGTTTACAGTCATCGCGGTGGTGGCGCGCCCATTACGCTCTACTCAACCTATAGCGACAAGGACGAGAGCTTGAAGGTGGCTGCCGAAATCAGCCGATTGGTGCGCCGCGAAGGAGTAGGCTATAACGAAATCGGGCTTTTGTATCGCACAAACGCGCAGAGCCGTTCGTTCGAAGAGGCGTTCAGGCAGAGCAACATTCCTTATCGTATCTATGGCGGGCTGTCGTTCTTTCAGCGTAAGGAAGTGAAGGACGTGATTGCTTATTTCAGATTGATGGCCAATCCTAACGATGAAGAAGCCTTTAAGCGCGTAGTGAATTATCCGGCTCGCGGCATCGGGCAAACCACGCTTGCCAAGGTGCAGGCAGCAGCTCACCAGAACGATGTGAGCATGTGGGAGATTGCTAAGAATGCCGCTCTGTACGATACAGGAATCAGTGGAGCCACGCAGAAGAAATTGCTCACTTTTGTGACGTTTGTTGAAGGCTTTTCCGGCAGGATGGCTGAAACGTCAGCCTATAGCCTTGCTAAGGACCTGATAAGCGAGAGTGGAATTATTCGCGAACTGCAACTGGACCCCGACGTCGAAGCCCAGTCGAAGCTGGAGAATGTTCAGGAATTGCTGAACGCGATTCAGGAGTATGAGTTGGAGGCGAAGGAGGAACGTGGCGTTACGCACGTCAATATTGTGGAATATCTGAACCAGGTGGCCCTCTTGACCGATGCTGATGTCGATGACGAAGACCAGGCGAAGGTGACGTTGATGACTGTGCATGCTGCGAAGGGACTTGAGTTCGACACGGTGTTCATCACAGGTATGGAGAACGGCCTGTTTCCATCTGAAAATGCACAATATTCAGAGCGCGAAATCGAAGAAGAGCGCCGCTTGTTCTATGTAGCCGTGACGCGTGCAAAGCGCCTGTGCTACCTGACTTATGCCAAGAGTCGCTATCGTTGGGGTAAGACGGAGTATTGCAGCATCAGTCCTTTTGTCGAAGAAATCGACAGCCGATATATCCAAACGGAGCATGGCGGACAAGTTGGAAGCACTCCAAAACCCTTCATGAGCAAGCCCGCTCAAGCAGAACCTGTCAGAAGCATGTTTGGCGGAATGTCGAACAGCCGTAGCGGACGTACGACAGCAATGCCGGCTCGACCCTCGAATTTGCAGCGCGTTTCTACGTTGAACAGTACGCCCGCAGCAGCGCATGCACAAAATACGAGTGGTTTGAAAGTCGGAGCCATTGTGGAACACGACCGATTTGGCATCGGAACCGTCATTAGTCTTGAAGGCGTGGCCGACAATGCAAAGGCTGTTGTGGATTTTACGAATGCCGGACTTAAAACCTTGTTGTTGCGATTTGCAAAAATTACGATTGTTTCGTAAATCCTTGAATAGTTATGACGAATTTGGGTAAAATAGTTTGTGTGCTTCGGCTCATGGTGCTGCTATTGTTGGCAGCATATCTTAGCAGCCCCATGTATGCATCTATCGCCGGCCGTAAGAGGGTGGCGGTGGTGCTCAGTGGTGGCGGAGCTAAGGGCGCTGCACATATCGGAGCGCTGAAAGTAATCGAGGAAGCCGGCATTCCGGTCGATATCGTTGTAGGTACGAGTATGGGTTCGATTGTTGGTGGACTATATGCCATAGGCTATACTTCGGCACAACTCGAAAGTATGATGAAGCAACAAGACTGGAACTTCCTGCTGACGGACAAAGTGAGCCAGAGCGGGCAGAGCCTCATTCGTCGTGAAAGTTCCGACAAGTATTCGTTCTCCATTCCATTGCTGAAGAAGCGTCCGAAGGTGAGTGGCTTGATTCGTGGTGAGAACATTAACACGCTGTTCTCAGAACTTACGGTTGGGTATCACGACATCCAGGATTTCAATCGTTTGCCCAGACAGTTTGCGTGCGTGGCTACTAATATGGAAACCGGCGAAGAATATGTGTTCCATTCCGGCAAACTGCCGATAGCCATGCGTGCGAGTATGGCGATTCCGGGCGTTTTTACTCCCGTTGTGGTGGATAGCATCGTGCTGGCAGATGGCGGATTGTGTAATAACTATCCTGCTGATATCGCCCGGCAATTAGGGGCAGACATCGTTATCGGAGTCAGCGTGCACGAGGAATTGAGAAAGTCGGAACGATTGACCACAATGTACGAAATACTTTCGCAAGTCGTTGATATGGCATGCCGCAACAAGCTGGAGGAAAACATCAAACTGACGGATTTATTCGTGCATGTAGATGCGGACCCTTATAGTACAGCGAGTTTTAATAAGGTAGCCATCGATTCGCTTATTATTAAAGGCGAGGTAGAGATGCGCAAACATTGGGATGGTCTGCTTAATCTGAAGAAGCAAATAGGGCAGATTGACACGAGCCGGACGGTAGCACCCTACACGGCGTTCGACGACGCACGCAATGTTTACATCAACCATATACGTTTTCTTACGACAGATGCTGATAAATCCAAGCGATTGCTGAAACGCTGCAGGCTGAACGAACATGCACACAATAGTCTCAACCAAATCAAAGATGCTGTATATATATTGAGGGACGAATTTATGTACTCGGATGTTACGTATCAATTAATTCCTCAAGTATATGGTTTCGATTTGGAGTTCAGAGTGAGCAACAAGAAGGATGTGAAACTGAATTTGGGTGTGCGCTACGACACGGAGGACAACGCTTCGTTGTTATTAGGCGGCTCGTTGAGTTTCAATACTTCGATTCCCTCTTCTTTGGCGCTGACCGCACGCCTTGGCGAGCGATTCCTTGGTCAGGTGAGTTATACCTTGACCCCGACATTGCTCAAACACATCAGTCTGTCGTACACATTTATGGACAACGACGTCAATGTTCATTTCAAAGGCGAAAGAGCTTGTAACCTCGCATTTCAGCAACATCAGCTGGAATTGAAGTATTCCAATGTGTGGTGGCGCAATTTTCAATACGATTTGGGCGTAAAGTTCGATGGTTTCACAAGGCCCGACATTCTGCGCACAAATGAAGTTGAATTATTCGAAGATTTGAGTTCGTGCAAATTCGTGAATTACTATTTGCGCCTCAAATACAATTCGATGGACAATGCCTACTTCCCGACGCAAGGGGTGGACTTCTGGGGCGATTACACGGTTTACACCGACAATTTTTATCAGCGAAAAGGGCATACGCCTTTCTCTGCCATCTCCGGCAATTTGAAATCGGCAATACCTTTGAGTCGTAAAACTATTTTGCAACCCTTTGTGCGCGGAAGGTTCCTGATTGGCCGTGATGTTTCGCCTTATTATCAAAATTACTTTGGCGGAGTCGGATTCTCAACGTATTTCGACCAGCAAATGCCCATGGATGGCATCTACAATCTGGAATATGCCGAAAAGGCCATGTATCATGTAGGAACAAAATTGCAGCAACGCATTACCGGTCAACATTATCTGACGCTTTCAGGAACCGTCTTTAATATGAGCCACACGATTGAAAACATATTGAAACGCAGGCCTTATTATGGTGTCGGATTCGGTTACGGCTTCCAAAGCATGATAGGTCCGATTCAAGCATTGGTCGGTTATTCCAACTATTCAGATTACGTTCGTTGGTACATAAATGTAGGCTATTACTTCTAATTTTACAAAAAATAGTAGGTATTTTTGGTTGTTATAGAAAAAATATGTAATTTTGCATCCGTTTTGTGGGTAGATGCTGACCTACAGGCAAAAAATATTAACAAATTTAATTATTAACACGTATGATGAATCAGTACGAGACCGTTTTCATCCTCACTCCCGTTTTGTCTGACGTACAGGCAAAGGAAGCGGTCGAAAAGTTCAAAGGTATTCTCGCAGCAGAAGGTGCAGAGGTTATCAATGAAGAAAACTGGGGCATGAAGAAGCTTGCTTACCCCATTCAGAAAAAGTCTACGGGCTTCTATCAGTTGGTAGAATTCAAGGCTGAGCCTACAACTATCGACAAGTTGGAAATCGCTTTCCGTCGTGACGAACGCGTTTTGCGCTTCATCACTGTAAAGATGGACAAGTACGCTGCAGAATATGCTGCTAAGCGTCGTAACAAAAATTCAAACAAGGAGGACTAAGCAATGGCACAATCAGAAATCAGATATTTGACTCCCCCCACAGTGGATGTTAAGAAGAAGAAGTATTGCCGTTTCAAGAAGAGCGGTATCAAGTATATCGATTACAAGGATCCTGAATTCCTCAAGAAATTCTTGAACGAACAGGGCAAGATTCTTCCCCGTCGTATCACTGGTACTTCATTGAAGTTCCAGCGTCGTGTAGCTCAGGCAGTGAAGCGTGCTCGTCACTTGGCGTTGCTTCCTTTCGTAACAGATATGATGAAATAAAAAAGGAGGTATAAGATATGGAACTCATTTTGAAAGAAAACGTTATTGGTTTGGGTTACAAGGACGAAATCGTTACTGTGAAGGACGGTTACGGACGCAATTACCTTATCCCCACTGGCAAGGCTGTTATCGCTTCTGCTTCTGCTAAGAAGATGCTCGCTGAAGAATTGAAGCAGCGTGCACATAAGATTGCACAAATCAAGAAGGACGCTGAAGAACTCGCAGCTAAGCTTGGAGCAATCGAAAACATCGTAATCGCAACTAAGGTTAGCGCAACAGGTGCAACTTATGGTAGCATTACAAACCACCACATCGCTGAAGAGCTCGCAAAGCTCGGATTCGAAGTAGATCGCAAGATCATCGTCCTCAAGGACGTAAAGGAAGTTGGTACTTTTACTGCAACTGTAAAGCTTCATAAGGAAGTTTCTGTAGAAATTCCTTTCGAAGTAGTTGCTGAAGAAGCATAATACTTTCTCTCTCTCTCAATTTAAAAAGGTTTTTTCTCAATACGGATGCCATACTTCGGGAGAAGTGTGGCATTTTTTTTATTGAAATACGCAAAGTGAGGGGTTAAGTTTTGATTGAGTTGCAGAAAATTGCGGAATGCGATAAAGAAAAGCGGTTTTGTGGCAGCATATTGAAAATTGCGATGCAGAACTCTGATTGAGTCACTAAAAATTGCGAAATTCGGTGAGGAAAAGCGGTTTTGTGGCAGCAAAATGAAATTTTCGGTGAGGAAAACCTGTTTTGTGATTGAAATACGTAGGAAATAATAACATAATTGCGTTGTCAGGCGATATGCGATATTTTATAACTTTTTTATACGATGGGGCTGCCTATCATGGTTGGCAGATTCAGCCCAATGCGGCGAGCGTTCAGCAGAAGTTGAACGAGGCTTTGTCGTTGTTGTTGCGCGAACAGATTTCGACTACGGGAGCTGGGCGAACGGATACGGGGGTTAATGCGCGCAAAATGATTGCACATTTCGATGCTGATGCTTTGTTCGACGCGGAAGTTTTGGTGACGAAGCTGAATCGTTTGCTGCCACCGGATATTGCGGTTCAGCAAATTCGCCAGGTTGCCGACAATGCCCATTCGCGCTTTGATGCGAAGGCGCGAACGTATCATTATTACGTTTATACGAAGAAAAACCCCTTCTACCGACACTACGCAATGCAACTTCACTATGTCCCTGACTTTGAGGCGATGAATGTTGCCGCCGAGCAGTTGCTGGGCGTACACGACTTCACAAGTTTCTCAAAGTTGCATACGGATGTGAAAACAAACATCTGCCACGTGATGCGAGCGGAGTGGGTGCGTGTTGAGGACGACTTGTGGCGCTTTGAGATTACCGCCGACCGATTTTTGAGAAACATGGTGCGTGCGGTGGTTGGCACATTGCTCGAAGTGGGCCGCGGAAAGATTTCGCAGGCGCAATTTGCTGCAATCATTGAGCAGAAAGACCGATGCGCAGCCGGCGACAGTGTGGCGGGTCACGCTTTGGCTTTGGTTGATGTGGCGTACGATTATTAGGCCCTGCCACGCACTATTTCAGTGGCGCAACACGATGGAGTTTGCGCCATTCGTGTTTTATAAATGCTTCATCTTCCTGCGCAGCCGGCTGAGCCAAAGGCTGCTTTGAGCGAAGCGCAATGTGCTTGAAAGAGCGCTCGTGTAGGAGGAAATGTGTAACGAAAAAAGTAAGTTTTATGATGCGCAGTTTGTTTGCGTTGTTTTGTTGCCTGGCTTGCTATTCGATGGCAGGTCAGGAAGTTAATCGTGCCGATTGGATGCTTCGGCTTGAGGACGAACGCCTCGTGGCTTCGCTCTCTCTGCCCGGTGCTCACGATGCGGCTACGGGTTGCGGCTTGCGCCCGATTTCGGGATTCGGACGCACTCAGGCGCTCACGATAGGCGAACTTTGGGATGCCGGAGTGAGGGTGTTCGACCTGCGTCCGGCTGTGCGCGACTCCGTGCTGCATATCTACCATTCTTTTCTGCCGACAAACGTCAGTTTTGCCGCATCCATCGACACTTTGCGCCGAAAGCTCAAGGAGCATCCCGGTGAATTTGCCATCATACTTTTGCGCCACGAGGACGAGTTGGAGAGCGAAGCGGAGCGCGCCTTGTGGCCCGAATTGGTGGGCAGAAGTGTCGGAGCACTTGGCGACATGGCTGCCCGATTCCACAGCATGCTGACCGTGGGCGAGCTGCGCGGAAAGCTGCTCTTCCTGAGTCGTACGGCTTTTACGCATACGGATAAGGGAGGAATCATTACAGGATGGAACCATTCAGTACAAGGTACCACCGAGGCAGCCATCTGCGCAAACGGCAATGGGCAAAAGGCGCGCTTGCAGTTGCAGGACTATTATGCACCCACGAATAGCCATCGACGAAGCGAAAAACTCGATGCTGCCATGCGCTACGTGGCTTTGGCTCAGCATGCCGCAACGGGCGTGTGGACAATGAACTTTCTGAGCGGATATGCCACTACTTCGCCCCTCTTAGGAGGTTTTGCTACCTCGGCAGGCTACAAGCGCAATGCCGCCTGGCTCCACCCCCTGATGATTGCGCATTTAAGCAGCTCTGAGCTGCCGAAAAGGGGCTGTTTGGGCATTTTGCTCATTGATTTTGCCGGAATTGACGTCGTTTCGGGCACTTGGACACATTGGAGCCCCTTCAAGGTCGAAGGAAAGGCGATAATTGACACAATTATAGAGCATAACTTTCGAAAATAAAACACTTTAGCTCGTTTACTTCATGTTTTGATAGATGCCA
>JAFOWI010000171.1 GCA_017425985.1 Bacteroidaceae bacterium
GCCGTATTGGTGAACTGTTTTTCTTAATTCGAGTGCAAAGATACTACTTTTCTCAGAACCGACAAGCGAACTTTGCTGTTTTTTTTGAAAAAAAGCAAATTATCTGCTTTTAAGGGTGGAATAAGGAAAGTGGACTTTGCTTTATTGATGTTTAGTATTGGCTTTAGCTATTAAGGAAGCTTGGGAAATTTCGACCAATCGGGCTTACGCTTTTCGAGGAATGCGTTTCCGCCTTCGTGGGCTTCGTCGAGGAGGTAGTAGAGCATGGTGCAATCGCCTGCTAACTGCTGGATGCCGGCTTGACCATCAAGTTCGGCATTGAGTCCGGCTTTTATCATGCGCAGAGCGAGTGGTGAGTGGTTCATCATTTCTTCAGCCCATGCTACGCATTCGTCTTCGAGTTGTTCGAGGGGTACAACTTTGTTTACCATTCCCATTTGCTCGGCTTCCTGGGCCGTGTATTGGCGGCACATGAACCAGATTTCGCGCGCCTTTTTCTGTCCAACGATGCGGGCAAGATAGCTGGCGCCAAAACCTGCGTCAAACGAACCTACGCGCGGTCCGGTTTGTCCGAAGCGTGCACTGTCGGCTGCGATGGTGAGGTCGCACATCAGGTGGAGCACATGGCCACCACCGATGGCAAACCCATTGACCATTGCTATGACAGGTTTGGGGAGCGTGCGAATTTGCTTTTGTACTTCGAGTACATTAAGGCGGGGCACACCATCGTCGCCAACGTAGCCTCCGCGACCTTTGACGTGCATGTCGCCGCCAGCGCAGAATGCCTTATCGCCCTCGCCGGTAAGGATAACGACACGGATGTCCTGGCACGTTTTGCAATAAGCGAAGGCCTGGCTGATTTCGTCAACTGTCAGAGGAGTAAATGCGTTGCGATAGCGCGGACGGTTGATGGTGATTTTCGCAATGTGGTTGTAGATTTCAAAACGAATGTCGTTGAATGGAAGTATTTCTGTCCAGGTTCTCATAGAGATTTGAGTTTGTTTATCGTGTATAGAGTATAATTTTAAGAGCACGGATTATAGTGTATTGACCACAATGTCTGCATGATTTATTTGTTTAGTTATTTACTGAATAAATCATTTGTTGCAAGTATCTCGAGCACAGCAGGGCGGTTGAAGTCGGTGGCAAGTAGCCAATTGAGTGCTTCGTTGATTTCGGTTGTCTCAGTAATGGCTTTGTGGTAGCAATTGAAACTATTGCAGATGCCATGGGCTGTCGCTGTGTGATGTGCAGCGATGTAGTTGGAGAGTGCGGGTGAATGGTTTAACCCTTCGAGATGGTGGAATATTTTGCCACCGTTGTTATTAAGCAATAGTATGCGGAGATTTCCGCCGAGTTCGTTATTCCACAGTGCATTGACATCGTAGAAGAAACTGAGGTCGCCAATAATGAGCAGTACGTTGCCGTTTTCAGAAAGTGCTGTGCCAACTGCTGCAGACACGCTGCCTTCAATGCCATTCGTGCCACGATTGCAATAAACGGGAAAAAGTCCTCCTATAATGTGGCGCGAAGCCCAGCGCACACTCATGCTGTTTCCTAAATGAAGGGCGGAGAGCATGTCTGGTTGGCTCGATAAAATTTTTCCTAATTCAGCAATGCAAGTTTCCTCAATGGAGTTGGGAGATGTTTGAGGAGCGCAAACTTGATTGAGACTTTCAAGAAGGCGTGCGTGCGCATTGGAATGGAATGGAAGTTCTGCCAGCGCTTTGAGTCCGTCTTCGGTGCTCATGCGTACGGAGTAACTGAGGTGACAGAAGGTGTCGGCATCGTGAGAGTTGGCGTCAATACGTATGACTTTGAGGTGAGGGATGCTGCGCAAAAATTGCTTGATGCGCTTGTGTATCAATGCGCCACCAAGGTGGACAACAACGTCGGGAACAAAGTGGAATGTGTCGGCGTGTAGGAGTGCACGCTCCATTTGGTCTGCCAAAGTGGAGTGGGGCGCATTCGCTATGATTTCGGCAAGGCAAGCCATGCGTTTTTCTATCTCATAGAAATATTGAGGGCAAAAAGCATCGGAGCTTCCCATGACGAGAAGCGGAGCGTGTGCGTTTCTCAGCGTTTCTATAACTTCAGTCGGTAATGATTGCGTGCTTACAGACGGTATGGAGTGTTCTGCATGTATCGTAACTTCGGGCAACTCTTTTGTCGTGAAGTTAAAAAGTGGTTCCTTGAGTTGGATGTTGATGTGAACGGGGCGTTGTAGTAGTAGGAGACTGAAGGCTTCTTGCATCAGTTGCTCGTTCTTATTGCAAGATTCAGTCGTGTCAGCAAAGTTGAAACGCTTGGCATAGGGGCGTAGTGCATTTTCTTGCCAAATGGTTTGTCCGTCTAATTTGTCAATCCATTCTTCCGGGCGGTCTGCGCTGATGACGAGTAGTGGGCAGTTGCGATAGTGGGCTTCGGCAACGGCAGGAAGGGTGCAAAGCAGGGCGCTCCCCGACGTGACGCAGATGGCAGTCGGAGTGTGGGTGTGTGAAGCAATGCCCAAAGCAACGAATGCTGCCGAACGCTCGTCAGTGACGCTATGCAGGGAGATGTCGTGTTGCTGCGATAGTGCGTGAAGGTTGTGCACAATCGGGGCGTTCCTTGACCCTGGGCAAACTACGATATGTCGGATTTTGCTTGCTCGAATCAAGGAGGTTAGAATATTGACGTTGGGATTGTTGCTAAACACGTTGGAGGTTGGGAAGAATTGTTTGTAAGTCGATGTGGCGCGATGAAATAGAGGTCTTTGTGGTTAATCTTTAAAACTGTCGCTTTATTACCCCATTGATTTTGCGTAAATAGTTTGGCTAACTATCGCCTTATAGCGAAGGATTATAGCCTTGATGCGCAGATCTATCGCCCGATTGCTCAGTTCTATTGTTTGGGGGTACTGAATTTGCTATGCCTTGCTATTGGCAAATAGCTGAATAGGCAGTTTGCATTTTGGACTTTACTTCAGCCCATTCATCATTTAATTGACTATCAATGATGAGTCCACCGCCGGCATAGAGGTTGATGTTTGTAGGGTCGTTCCATTGTGCACAGCGCAATGTGACGTAGCAACTTGTTTCGCCATTGAGATTTATGGGGCCGCTGAAACCGGCATAGTATTTACGCTTGTGTGTTTCGATTGCAGATATGGCTTGACGTGTGGTTTGCTTAGGAGTGCCACATACGGCAGGGGTGGGGTGAAGTTGTTTGAGCAGTGTGCCCAGTGCCACGTTGGTTGTAAAGTGGAAGTCTGTGCAGAGGTGTTGCAGGTGGTTGGCTTGAATGGTCTTCAACTCAGCTCTTGAGGGTGAAACGCCTAATTTTCTAAGTTCAGTGTCAATGTAGTCGGCTACGTAGGTTTGCTCAGCGATGTTTTTGTCGCTCCAGTGTGCTGTTTCACTGCCATCGCTAAGTGGCATAGTTCCTGCTAAAGCCACGGTGTGGTAGGCGTTGTCAGCCGTTTTTTCAAGCAAGACTTCGGGTGTGATGGTCAACCAAGTGCCGGTCTGCGGTGTGTGCCACAGAGCGATGTAGCAATTAGGATGTCTTTGGCAGGCATGGATGAAGATGCGTTCGCTGTCGATGCTATCCTCTATTGCAATCTGCTTGGTGTGTGATAGTACAATCTTGTTGATTGCACCGCTTTGTAGCAGGGCATGACAGTTGTGAAAATGGTGCTCGTAGGTATTGAGGTCTTCGTTTTCAAAGTTGAGTGGTTTCGCTCCTTGTTGACAACAAGGGGAGAAATGTTTGGGGAAGTCAGCGAGGGCAATTTGCTTGATATGCTCGGCAACGATGAGCAGCGTGTCGTTTTCTTCGCAATCGAATGGCGCAATGACAAAACCTTGTGTGGAGTGGGTGAGGTCGCTTAAATCTTTGACGATATTTGGGGGCGTGTTTTGAAAGATTTGCGTTACGACCTCAGCATTGGGGCGTTTGTAGAAAGCGTAGGCAGTGGCATTTATTTCTGTAGTTTTGCAAGTTCCCATAGTTCGTCCATTTCTTCGAGTGTCATGTCCTTCAACTGCTTTCCCTGGAGCATGGCTTGATTTTCGACAAAGTTGAAACGCTTGGAAAATTTCATATTGGTTCTTTCCAAAGCATTGTCAGGATTGATTTTGTAGTGGCGTGCTGCGTTTACCAAGCTGAACAGCAGGTCGCCAAATTCAGCTTCGGCTTTGTCGGCATCCATATTTCCGACTTCGGTTTCAAACTCCTGGATTTCTTCTTTAACTTTTTGCCATACACCTGATTTTTCAGGCCAGTCGAAACCAACACCGCTTGCCTTTTGTTGCATGCGATAGGCTTTGATGAGCGAAGGTAGCGAAGTGGGTACGCCCGAGAGCACTGTTTTGTTGCCGTCCTTCTCTTTCTGTTTTACCTGTTCCCAAAGTTGGGAAACTTCTTCCGCTTTGTTGATGCCAGCAGTGTCGCCAAAGACGTGGGGATGGCGAAATACGAGTTTGTCCGAAAGTTGGTTGCAAACGTCGGCAATGTCGAAATCATTCGTTTCGGAAGCAATCTTTGCGTAGAAAACAACGTGAAGCAATACGTCGCCAAGCTCTTTGCAAATGTTGTGAAGGTCGTGATTGATTAAGGCATCGCAGAGTTCATACGTTTCTTCAATCGTGTTGGGGCGCAGGCTTTCGAATGTTTGCTTGCGGTCCCACGGACATTTAATGCGTAGTTCGTCGAGTATGTCAATAAGCCGACCGAAGGCGGCAAGTTTTTCTTCTTTGGAATGCATAATTAATATATGAGTAGGAAGTTTCTTTCAAAGATAGCCAGCTACTGATTTTTGTTAATACACGTACAGGACTGACATTATCTCATCATAATGCAAAATTAATGAAAAACTTTGCAATCTAACTTGCTTGTTGTTCTCATTTCTTATAATAAATGATTACTTTTGCATGAACTGAAGTGCTTTTGTTGACAATAATGGAAAAATTTGAACTAACAATATTAGGATGTGGGAGTGCTACGCCCACTTTGCGCCACTTTCCGACTGCTCAAATACTGAATATTCGGGAAAAACTATTTTTAATAGATTGTGCGGAGGGGACACAGTTGCAGTTGCGCAAAGGTGGCTTTAAATTTGGCGCAATAAACCATATTTTTATTTCTCATCTGCATGGCGACCATTGTTTGGGATTGCCTGGATTGGTTTCTACCTTTGCGCTGAGCGGACGTACGCACGACATATATATATATGCGCCTGTTGGAGCGGAGGCTTTGTTTCGTCCTATGTTTGACTTCTTTTGCGGAAATATAGAGTTCAAAATACATATTCGTGAATTCGACACCACGGAGACTTCCGAAATTTATGCTGACCGGAGCCTCACTGTTACAGCTTTTTCGCTGGTGCACCGCATGCCTACATGTGGATTCTTGTTTAAGGAAACGCCCTTACTTCCTCACATTCGGAAGGACATGATTGACTTCCTGGGCATTCCGCATTATGCGATTAATGGTATAAAGCAGGGGGAGGGCTGGACAACCTCGGAGGGCGTGTTTTATCCGCACGAGAAACTTACGAAACCCTCGGCACCGCCGCGCACGTTTGCCTATTGTTCCGATACTGTGCCTGTGTTCCAGAATGCAGCATTGCTTGAAGGAGTGGATTTGCTTTTCCACGAAGCAACCTTTTTGGAGCAGGACGTAGCGCGTGCGCGCCAAACGTTGCACTCTACGGCTTTAGGAGCAGCGAAGTTTGCGCAGGCCGCAAATGCAAAGCAGTTGGTGATAGGGCATTTCTCTGCGCGTTATACGGATGAAGAGCTTTTGCTCGCAGAAGCCAAGGCTGCATTTCCAAATGTTGCGCTTGCTGATGAGCTGCTAACGTTTAAGGTGTAATGATTGGGCTTTGTTTGCTTGAATCGCATCGTTTCTGAGGCTTTTTGGTGAGGAATAAGAGGAAACTTTAAAGTTTTTTGAAAAAAAACGAGTAAGATGTTTGGTATTTAAAGAATAATTTATAATTTTGCACTGCAATTGAGAAATTCAAGTGTGGAAAGGAAGTTTGGGTGAGTGGCTGAAACCACCAGTTTGCTAAACTGACGTACGGGTTACCGTACCGGGGGTTCGAATCCCCCAGCTTCCGCACAATGCTTAGGAGGTCTGTTCTTTTATAAGAGCAGACCTTTTCTGTATTACTTTCAGGCTGTATGATAGTGCGGCGTGGTTAACGCGAAAATCCGATTTTCTTTGATGATTGATTTTGTCAATTTTGCAATATTGACGCGATTCTTGGGGTGCCAATGTTGTACAGATGTTTTATGTCGTTGGTTCACTTCACTGCTTTTCATATCTGCACAAAAAGCCTGTTTTCGGGGTAGTCAGATAGCAAAATAGGGGGTAAAACGTTCCTGATTGCAATGTGGTCGGATGGAGCAATTTGGATTTCGCTCAAAAATGTATTATCTTTGTACTACAGAAGGGGAGAACCACTTGGTTTTCCTCTTTTTTTGCCCTAAAAATGGCAAAAACAACCTTTGATGTTGTTAAAACAAGCTCAAAGGTTGTTAAAAATAAGTCCGATGTTGTTTTTACGACCTCCGATGTTGTGATTTTGATGCTTAATTTTGAGCAAAATCCATCAAAATTCGTATTTTCTATGAAAAAAATGAGAAAGAGGAAAACTTTTTTTGTATTTCCTTCTCCCAAAACCTGATTTTTTATGAATTTGTGACTTTTTTGTTACAAATTAAAAAATCAAAATAGAAAAAAATATTTGACAAAACAGCACTTTTTTAGTTGCTGAAACGATTTATTTCATGAAAATGATTTGTAACAATTTTTTACCATAATTATGCTTTCTCATAGTTGAATACCCAACTCTTTACGGCGTGAACCAATGCGTCCGTAGTCCCTGGGCCGTGTGCTTATTGGTCTTTGCCTCCCGTTTGTCATCGACCTTTGGTTCAGTCCGTTACTTCTTAAAAACTTTATCGGATACCAATAATTGTAAAATTGCGAAGAAGTCGTGAGAATAAGCATTCTATAGGCGAATCATTACGACTTTTAACTTAATGTCAAATAAAATTTTGAAAAAAATCCATTTTTCTCTTGACTCGTACCCAAGGGCACACACTAACTTTGCCACAGATTTCGAAATCAGACTAAAAATCGTGCGATTATGAGAGAAAAAACAAAGTTAAAAATCGGGGTGTTCTCACAGATGATGCAAGTGACCGTGAAGACCTTACGCCACTACGAACAAAAAGGTTTATTATTTCCTTGCGAAGTGGATGAATGGACTGGTTACCGCTATTACAGCGTTGAACAGATGCAAAGGCTCAACACTATCCGTCAATTGCAAAGTCTCGGTTTTTCGCTTGACGAAATTAAGGAGTTGTACGAAGAAGGGACCCACGCCCCAAGTGTCGAGCAACTGAACGAAAAGATTGAGAAGACGGAACGACAGCTGCAATTATTGGTGGCAC
>JAFOWI010000172.1 GCA_017425985.1 Bacteroidaceae bacterium
ACATCGGACTTACGAAAAACAACATCGGAGGTAATTTTAACAACATCGGACCTTGTTTTAACAACCTTTGAGGTTGTTTTTGCTATTTTTGGGGCCTAAAAAAGGGGAAACTATGCAGCTTCCCCTTCCGTATTACAAAGATACAACATTTTTTGAGAAAATCCAAATTCCGATTTTTCGCGAAACGCCAAAATTTTAACATTTCGACACCATAAAATGTAAACTCTACTTTACAAACGCTATTTCGAAAAATTCGGAAAATCTCCCATTTTTGACCTCGTTCGGAATAAAAAATTCAAGCCTTTTGCGCGCACAAAAATGGAGCAAAACATCTCGTGCATCGGCTACGAAAAAATACAGCTTTAAGCACCTCAAATCCAATCCTTGGAAACAACCATGCATCTGCAAGTCCGACCTTCAGAGCTGCAAGCCAATCCACCCTCTACTTAGGCAACAACTCAAGCAGCATGATGAGCGACTCCTCATCGCGCCAGCTCCACCAACGGTCGTTCATCAACGTCTTAAAACGGTCCATGCTCCAAGTGTTAATTTCGCGGCGCACGTAAGATTCGCTGGCTACGACGGGACGACCTTTGACAATGAAATAATACTTATCCTTCAAGGGGAAGCCCTCCTTTCGATAGATTTCACTATCGAGGTCGATAAACTCACTACTCGCACGCCCTATGCCGTCGAACTCGAAATAGGCACCGTTTTCGGAGCCTTCGGTTTCCTCAGCATAGCGCTCCATGTCAACGGTGCGCACGCGCACTAAATAATTGTAACCCTTAATCGCAATAACCTCGCCCAGCATGCGCTTGTCTATCGTGCGAAACTCCACGGAGTCGAACTGCACTGCTATGACCTTGTCGAGAAAAGCCTTCTTCACCGTGTCGTTCTCGATGAAGCACAAGGAAGCATCCTTCAAGAAAACGTTTGCCTCGACTTCGACAAACCTACCGAAGGGTTGGATGATCTTAGCTTTCTTGAAGTTTTTGAAATAGAACACACTCTCGCTACGCACCTCTTCAGTGAGCTGTGCCATCGCCGGCAGGCTGAACATCAGCAGTGCCAGTAGCATCATTATGTTTCGGATATTTTTCTTCATCTATAGTTTGTTGTTCAAAATGATGGTATTTATCGATAAATTGCTGAATCTGTTGCTGAACGATGGCATAAAACGGGCATTCGTCGTAGCCACCGTGGCGCCCGATGACTTCAGCTATGGGGCGGGCGGTATGCTGATAGGCGGCCTGCTCGTTTTGCATCTGCCGGTCGTGCTCAGCCAGCAGCCTGATTTCGCGCTCGCGCTCCTTGCGCAACATGTCGCACACCTTCTCGGCAACGGGTAGCACTACGCCGTCCTGAAGGTCGTGGCCGCGCATAAAAAGGTAAGTCATGGCCGGACTAATGCCGAGGTCTATAAGCTGTTGCTGCAGGGGCTTATACGTTTTGCGCCCCTCCGGAAACTGGCGTTGCAGGCGGCTGACCTTAGCATTGACACGCTTGCGCAAAGCCGAGAGTTCGTGCTCAGGGTGATGTAGATTCACCTCGCGTAGGCGCACCACCTTGTAGAAATCTGCAAGCGAGAACGTCTTGTAAAGCCCGTATTTGTATGCCCATACGCTCCACACGAAAAGCGGCCATACCGTTTCGGAAAACTCTAAGAGAAAGGCTTCGAAATCAAAAATGCGGCGGTCGTTGAGTGTAGCCATCACGCAGGCATTCTGCAAAGAGGGGGCGTAGCAATAGTAGCTCTCGATGGCATAAACGATGGTGTGAAACACATAGGGGTTGAAGCAAACGTCATGCGAGGTCTCCGTAGTGCCCTGCATCATGTAGTCGTAGTCGGCATCAACACAAGCTATCATATTAGGCCCAAGACGGTTGGCAAGCGCTATCTTCTTGCCCTTGCAAAGCGATGTCTTTGAGGGCAACATGACTTCGAAATAAAGTTGCGGCGTCTCTAAGCTACGCAACAGGTTGCTCCAAAAGAAGACGTCCTCAAAACTCTCCACATACACCACAATCTTTCTGCGCGCATGCTTTCCAGCCAAAGTATTGGCTGCGCGAATGTAATCGGAGTTGATGTAGTTAGAAAGCATAGCCGACTTTGTTTTATGAGAAATACATGAGTTTTGAATGAAGCCTGATAGCAGCTCTCGACGCTCCGACGCGAGCAGGACGGAATCGGCTTACATGGTAATTTCCGTCACCTCCGTCACGCGGTCCTCCCATCCATTCATCACCACGGCGGGCGAATGCGTCGTAAGCACAATCTGCACGTTAGGATTGAGCATCATCACCATGTCGATGAGGCGCTTCTGCCATTCGAAATGCAAGCTCGCCTCGGGTTCGTCCATAAAGAGCACGTAGGGCTGAAGGTCCTGCGTCAGCGCTGTGAGCAAGATTATCAGGATTTGCTTCTCGCCGCTCGAAAGTTTGTAGGGCGACAATACCTCGTCGTACTGCAGGAAGCGCAACTCGTTGCTCTGACGGTCAATCGTCTTACCTGTTTCCTGAAACAGTTCGTCCACGAGATTGAGAAACTTATTTTTCTGCTCTGCCGCCAACATTGCTTTGTCGCGGGCATCGGGTTCGCCCCCCGTAAGCATCTGTATCATTCGGTTGCCCACGTTTACTTGATAATCAAGGTAACGTCGCTGCAACTGATAAAGCTGCCAGTCGAGCTCAGTGACCACGGTGGCATCAGTAAGCGTGCGCAAGCGGTCGCCCTGCACGAGCTGGCGGTCGAAACTGCGAATGATGTCGTAGCGAATACCCGTGGCGTCGGAAGGTTCGAAGTCAACGCACACACCAAGCCTGCATCCGCCCATAATCTCTCCGCTTGCGGGAGAGGCATGCAGGTGCTGAATCAAACGATTAAGGATGGTGCTCTTGCCCATACCATTGCCGCCGCTCAACACATTGACGCCCGGATGCAAATCCCAAACAATGTGCTTATGGCCACTCCATAAGCTCTTTATTTCTATACGCTTAATGTACTTTGCAAAGTTCTGCATAATCGTTCGGTTTAAGATTGTGTACCTCATGCGCGCATCCATCACAGGACCTCATCCTTAGCAAAACGCACATTGCACCACTTGCAATTTTCTTATACTCTACAAAAATACAGTTTTTTTGTCACACCAATCAAGAAACCATAAAAAAAACCGCCACACACTGTTATCCCAACAGCATTTGTGGCGGCACAAGTAATTATTTAGAAAAGGGGAATTTTATTTTTCAGCCTTAATCTGAGCATTCACTGCAGCAAGTTTTTCGTTGAGGAGCACCAAGTCTTCCTTGAGGCGCTCAATCTTCTTAAGAATGTCCTCAACAAGCGAATTGCCCGACTTTGACTTAGAATTGAAGAAACTCAAATTAGTTTCATAGTTCTGAATTTCGTTCTTCTTAGTCTCAATATCACGTTGCAATCGCTGACGGTCGCGAGTGAGGTCAGAGCCGGCCTTATCGGCAACGCTCTTCTTAAAGTTTTCAAGGTGGCGCTTACCTGCTGATGCGTGGAAACCATCGTAGAGCTTGTCGCACACTTCGCGGTAGTGCTTGAACACCTTGTCCTTCTTGCGGAAAGGCACATGGCCCACTTCGTTCCATTCTGCCTGAAGGTCCTTCACAGCTTGCACATTGTTGCTACCTTCATCGAGCAATGCCTGAAGCTTAGCGATGATTGCATTCTTCTTGTCTCCGATGAGCCTTACCGGGAGCTGGCCTACGGCGGCCTGACTGCCTCCTGGATTCCTCATATTTATCCAAACACCATTGTCTGCTACTCCTACTCCAAATCTCTGTCCCTGCCTGGCGAACGGATC
>JAFOWI010000173.1 GCA_017425985.1 Bacteroidaceae bacterium
CCCGGCGACGACGTGCTGGGATATATCACGCAGGACGGACAACTCGAAATCCACAAGCGCCAATGCGAGACTGCAACGAAACTCAAAACGCGCTATGGCAACAATATCATTGCCTGCAGCTGGGCTATAGGGCAGACTGAATACTTCGACACGCGTATCTTTGTGCGCGGAGTGGATGCACGCGGAGTGCTCCACAGCATTGCCGACTGCTTCGAAACACTCAAACAATACCTCGTGCGCGAAATCACACTTAAAACGCACGACGGAATCTTCGAAGGCACCATCGTGGTGGGTGTGTACCACACCGACGACGTGAAAGCCATCTGCCAAGAACTCATGAAGATTGAACACGTCACCAAAGCCGTGCGCGAAGATTAATCCGCAAACACTCCGCACATCGAACACAACATAGCGTCGGGCAACACCACGCTACTAACACAGAATATGTGGATGCACCAAACTTTCGTCCTGGTGCATCCACTTTTTTTGTTCCCTGTCGCAACAATCAATGAGGTACGAGGACCACAATGGTTGCGAAGTCTACATAAGCATAAAATCTCAGCATAAAAACCAAACATTTATGAGATCTATACGCCACATTTATTTCCCCAAGAAAACACCCTCGCAAAAAACATTTTTTGACAAAATTGCGCATTTTTAAATTTTAACATTTCTTTACAATTAACGCGCTGAAAAAATTTTTGTCTTTTTTACGAAATCCGTTGTTCGAACCCCAAAATCGCACTTTTTCACCTCGAAACCCATCGAAAAACTTACGACATCCGACCTTCTTCGAACAACATCGGAGGTAATTTTAACAACATCGGACCTTGTTTTAACAACCTTTGAGCTTGTTTTTGCCATTTTTGAGCCAAAAAAAGGGAGAAACCGCGCGGTTCCTCCCTTGTAGTACAAAGTTACAACAAAATTTGACGAAATCCAAATTTGTTAAAACATGTTAATTAACATCCGTTAACAAATCAACCCTTCATTTTGCTATTTCGACCCCCCGAAAACCCTCGTTTCGCGCAGCGCCGACTTCGTTCGCCAAAACCAAAAGGCCGATTACTTTTGATGCCTAACTCGCTGAATGTTATCTTTGTACGAAGATGCGTGCGCAATAAATAAAAAACGCACGTTGCATGCAGGAAAAACATGCTCCAACCTGCACGCAACATCTTCAAACGTACTTACGGCTTCAGCACCTTCTTCGTAAGCACAGCTCCATTCGAGTAAACAGTACGCTGAATGTAGCAGCCCGAAGATGGCTTTAAGATTTCCTGACCACTCAAATTATAATAATGAGTGCGGACCGGAGTTTGCCCAAAAGTGGGTGGCAGCTGAATTGAACTGACAGACACACTAAAAACCCTGGGCACCTCATGCGTTCCTACGAGTTTCAACGGAGCAAACGCAATGCGCTCGTCGAGCGGCACCTGTTCGCCCGCGGCATTGAGCAGCACGAAGCGGATGTCATCGCCCGCCTCACCATGGATGTTGATATAGAAGCGGTCGTCAACCACCTCAGAAACACCCCGACACTCATCGCCACAATAGGCAACAATGACATGCTGAGCGGGGAGGAGCGGTTCGTCGTCCATGCAGACGGATGCAATGACGCTCATCACGTCGGGATAGGCATGCAAGTCGAGCTCGAGCGATAGGTCTGCGGTTTCTACCTCGGGAGCGGCATACGTTTTCGACTTACGCGTCAATGAAGCGGATGCCAACGAGTTCCACGCAAATGTTTGTGCCGAAGTGGCGTAGAGCATGTAAGCACGTCCTGGGGTGAGCACGTTGAGCGTACCGCGCCAAGCATCGGCGACATAGACGGCAAATCCTTCCTTACCTACAATGGCATCGCCCTCATGGGGGAGATAGTTTGCCAACGCAACATCGAGCGCCGTGGCATTATAAAACGGGAATCCCTTCCAGTTCCATCCCTCACGAAGCGCCACGTCGGTGGAGGTGTCGAAGAGTTTGCCACGCAACGTAACGTCAGCCGCTTGCTTCATTTCCACCTTGTAACCTTCGGCGGGGAGCAAGTCGGTGAGCGTTCCCGTCCACTCTTGTGCGGCGTTGCGCGTTGCCGTTGTGGTTTGACTGGCAAGCATCGTGGCATAGGGCGTAAGGCGCGTGTTGGAAATGGCGTCTTGCATGTTGTGCGAAATCCAGTTCCACCCCTTCTGGAGTTGGAGTGTAATGGCCAAATGCTGGTCTATCCAAGCGTCGGAAGCGTCTTCGTCAAAGGGATAGGTTCCCATTTGATTGGGAAGAGCGATGGAAGCGCGGTCGAAGAGTTGGGCATGATAACCGCCATCGGGATAGCGCCCGTAAGTTTGCCAAAGGTCCTGAGCAAGATAGGTCACCTCGTCAGCCCACGAACCGTCTTCTGCCTGAAGGGAGAGGTAAGCGCCATCAGCATTGTCCAACTTGAAATTCGCATGCAATTGATGGAGCGGAGCCAACTTGTCGCACCACACGATGCGATAACCATGCGCCGGAATGATGGTGGATGCCTCGCTACCTTCGGCTGAAATGCGATACTTCTGGGGATTATCGCGGTCATCGCTCAGATACATGCCCGCGATGTCGATGTCCTCGTCCGTAGCGTTGTAGAGTTCCACCCAATCGTTCTTCTTGAAATACTCATTAATAAAGATGTCGTTGCCTGCACCCACTTCATTAATGCGTATGGGTGTTGCTCCGGCTTCGAGTTGGGCATTTTTGCCCGCAAGGGGTTGGTAAATGGCTTGGATGTCGTAAGTTCCCACGGGCACTTTGTCGCTCAGCACAAAGGTTTCGGTAGTAGCGAGCATGGTTTCGCCATCACCGCCCTCTGTAACAAGGCGCACAAGTTGCGCATCGAAGAAAATGTCCGAACTCGTACCTGAAGAGTTATGAACTTCGGCGGCAATGACATTCTCGCCCTTACGCAACACGTTGGCGGGCACCGACACGGAACCGTTGAAGGCATAATTGCTGGCATAGGACTGCGCATAAGTGGCGTACGTCGCACCACTCGCACAATTATAAGCACCTACTTCCACGCCATTGACGTAGAAAATCACACCATCGTCCACCATGAAGTCGATACGGAAGGCTTCGTCATAGGCAGGACGTGCATCGAGATTAAAGGTGGTGCGGAAATAATACGTAGGGCGCTTGTTGCTCGAATCCGCGCCGTAATCGAGTTGCGTATTGTAGTCGGCGGCATTCGCCGTTGTGCCCACCGTTCCATACCCGAAAGGCGCTTGCGAAGTTTGCCAATTGTTGGCGGTATAATCCGTTTGGTTCCATCCCGTATTGTCCAACGAACCTTGGTCGTAATACGCCCACGAAGTCTTATATGGCAAGATAGCGTCCAGGCGCGTTGTAGCATCGCTCTTCAATAACCATCCCTTAAACGCATACCCTGCGGGGGCTTTTGCCGTAAGCGTGATGGGAGCAAAGAGTGTGCCGGAAAATTGGCGTGTGGGCACCTCTTGTCCGCCGATAAGCACACGCGTGTCTGGGATATTGGCGGAGAGTTGCACTTCGTACGAACTGATTAAATCAAAGAAATTGCGAAGCGTGAGCAAGCGTGCCTCACGACCGGTTTCGCTCGAAATCTTGGAATACAACTGATTGGCCGTGGACGTGGCAGATTGTCCTTCGAGTTGCAACGCGGGATTGGTATATGCCGCCATTTCGTCGATGATGGTCTTACAACGATCGGGGTCGAAGATGCTTCCAGCTACGATGCAATAGGTGTCGATAAATTGCTTTCTGAAGGGTTCGTAGGCCAACATGTTGAAGAGGATTTCGGCCAAATAACTCACACCATTATTATCGGCATAGCGTCCGTCATATCTTGATAGCATGTTATAAACCTGTTGCAACATGTTGGTATTGCCAAAGGTGGAATCCAGGTCGAATAGCACCATGTGGTACTTACCGCCTGGATTGCGACTCTTGAAACCCTTAATGTTATTGCTATTCGTGAGCCAGTCGCTTCCGCCCATGTAGATTTCAGCCGCCATGTAGTTGCAAAATTCATCGACATCCACCACGTCACACACCGCTTGCCAAAGCGCCTCATTCGTGGGGTCGGCCGCCAAAGCCTTCGTACGGTTCAACCAATCCATAAAGGAATCTTTTGCCCCTTCTTTCTGCTCGTAGCCCTTCTCGCCATTGAGTTCGAATTGGTCCACATCGTCGGTGTCAATGCCATATTCCGACTCGGCAAAATGCTTGTTGTTGCTCTCGCGCAAATTGAGCATGCCCAGATACGCACCGTTGATAAACACGTGGGCAGGTTGCCAGCATTGCGTGTTGATGTTGAATCCCGAACGGCGATAGATTTCGTGGAAAGCGGCATCCGTGAGGCGCACGTGCGAATCGTTGCCACCATTGCGCACCTTAAACACCTTGTACTTATTGAAATCCTTGTGACCCGCGAAGAAAGCGTAGTCAAAACTATTCAGCCCTTCGTAGAGTTTACCCGCCTTGAGCGTGAACGATGATTTCATTTCCCAATTGGCATCGCCACCGTAGGCACGCGAGAATCCGCCCGAAATCTGAAATTCGCACTCCTGATTGAGCACCATATTGTAAGTGTCGCCCTCGGGCACCAGATATTCCACATTCACGGGACGCTCCCAATCCATGTTCCAATTGCTCGGCACGGATTGCCCATTGCCGCTCACCCCATTCGTTCCGCGGGTGTACAACCCGATTTCGGGCGAAAACATATTGTCGGGATGCGTAGAGATGCTAAGAATGGGGAGGTAATAACTACCCGATACGTCCTTGATGAACGAACGCGTTACGACCTTGCTGGGCAAATAGTCGTCGGCAACGAGCACGAAGCGATAGACGCTGGTTTCCGATGTAGAGAATTTTCCCGTTGTCGAAATCTCGCCATGTGTCATCGTTGGCGTAGAACCGTCCGTAGTGTAGCGGAGCGTCGTACCCTCGGGAATCTCTACGGAGAAGCGCGTCGTACCGCGAATCACCTTTGAATCCGTACTCACTTCGGGAGGCGCCAAACGTTGCAAGGCAAACTTGCTACCAAGGTTCACTTCCGCCGGCGTAGGAGTACTCGTAATGCCCCACTCGCCCACACCATCTTCCATGCGTGCATAGGCACAACGGGCAATTGCGGGCGGATAAGTTACGGCATCAACCACGGCGCCCTTATCGTTGAGCAATTCCAAGCGTCCACCCTCGGGGTCGAGTTTGAAGGGGATGTTCAGATACGCCGTAGGGCTGAACTTACCCTGCGATGCATGGTGGTCAAACCACAACGTCATGCAGGCGTGTGACGCAACAAAACCGTGTTCCACACTCAACGGATATTCCTCCACATTGCCATCAGCATCACTATGGCGCACGCTAACATCGTTGAGGAAAAGCGCCGCATTGCTGGTGTTGTAGAGTTCCAACCAACTACCATAGTTTAGCGAGGGGTCGATATATTGATCCACGTTGGCCACCTGCACCTCATTCATTCGCAGGGCCGAAGCATCCGTCGTAATCTCATCGCTATCGCCAAGATAATACAATTGTAATTCCGACGCATGCCAGAACTTACGGAAACTGGGATGGCAATCGAGTGGCGCCAAGCGTAGGAATGATGCCTCCTGCTCCAACAAGAAGGGCGCAGACATCACACCATTCTTGCCCGTATAAGGAATATCAACCGTAGCTACCACCTCCCACGTTTGTCCGTCCGTGCTGGCTGAAATCTGAAACACGGTGGGGTGGTCGTTACTCGCTTGCACGCGACGATGAACATACAAATTCAGGAGTCCACGCTTAGGTTCGCGTAGCGCCACCTCAATCCAATGAATCGGACTCGAATCAGACTTGGAATAACAACTATGCCAATACGTTTGCGTGTCGCCATCAAGCAACGCACTCAGGTATTGCCCCTCATTCGGTTCGGTAAACGGACTGCTCAATTGTGCCTCCGACGTAATCAATACCGTCTGACCATTCGTAGCCTGCGCAACGCTACCCATACACACCGTAGCGCCGAGCAAGCAAAGCATATAACGTAAGTAGTTTTTCATAAGACAAAGGATTCTAATTCAACGCGGTAAAATTACGTAAAATTCACGTAACGCTCAAAAAATCAAGTTTTATTTAACTTACATTAATAATTAAGTCGATATTCACATTGAAGTTATTACACATGCACATCGAACGCCGAAACCTTACCACCCTGAAACAAGACTATATACACAAAGCGCCCCCTTAGGTATGCTTTCGTAATGCATCCTAAGGGGGAGAGAGACTTCAATTATCCTCGTTTCCGAAACAACTGACTCAAACCTTTGGCGCCCAATATGGCGAGTCCGCAATATTGGAAAAGTTTGGCCATGCCGAAGAATATGGTCCATAGTGCTGCTTTCCACTCGGCACTGATGGGCAAGGCGAATTGTGCAAACGAGATGATGTAAAAGGGGATGCAACCGGCGGTGACAACCACGCCTACCCAATAAGGCAAACGCGAGAGCCACCGTTTTGCTGCTGCTACTTTAGCGCGAATTGTTGGGATAATTTTCATGATTGCGGAAAACTTTTGCTTCTGTTACGCTGCTCCTTCGTGCTTGTCCAGCAACTCCTTCATCAGCGCCAGGTCGCTACGCACTTCGCCTGCGATGAGATAATCGTCTTGCAGGCGCAAGGTGTCGCGATAAATCTGCCGGGCTTTGTCCGCGTCGTTTTCTGCATAGAGGGCGTAGGCAAAGAGGATGCGTTGCTTTGCGGATGAAAATTTGGCGCTGGCCTTTACATAGTCCGCTTGCTTTTTTGTCCAATATTTTTCAACAAATTCTTTGCGCCCCGTTGTGAGAAGTTCGGTGAAGACGTATTCGCCAGCCAATTCGAAGCGCACGATTTGAGGCAGTTCGTCGAAATGTGCCAGCAGGTCTGCTACGGCAGTATGCGCTTCAACGAAACGCCCTTGGTCAATAAGTCGAGCTTGATGGTTGAGACGACTTGCCAGGCGAATCAAATCCTTAGGGTCGTCCATAGGGTCGCTATCGAACCACTCGGAAGGCATTTCGCTCGCGCGCTTTCCCTCAGTGGCTGCTGCGGCAATCTGCAATTGGTGCATCAAGTCCTTGCGCTTCTCCGGATTACGGTAAAGCATCAAGATGTTCATCCCGTCGTTTTGCATCCCACTCGGACGCATCGGAATACCGTTCACAACGGCAAGAAACAACCCCACGATGACCATCATCATGCTCCATTCGCTCCACCACATCGACAAGTCACACGTTATCAACATGACGAGTGCGAGCAAGGCAACCACAATGTTTATCACGACGCCTCCAGCATTGTACCAGAAGAAGGGCACGCGCTCAGCAGGCACTTCGGGCGGCAACATCAGGCATTGCCCTCCCGTACCTGCCAGTTTGTAACGGCGGATGCTGATTCGTCCTTCCCGACGCACAAAGGCAATGCTGCCGATGCGAAACGAAGAAAAGCGATACCCCGTGGCAAGTCCCATCAGCAGGTGTCCCGCCTCGTGCAGCACGATGTGTAGGACGATTGCCACTGCCATTGCTACGAATGCCAGCACGATGGGCACAACAAAGTCAACAAGAGGCAACTCGCCGACTTTTCTTAGTACATCGACCGTCCCATCGCTTCCTTCAATGATAAATATTGTTGCTCCCACAGCAACGCCGCCAATCAGCGCACCTATCAGCAGTGAGAACACCATTCGCAGTATTTTCTTCATATTATTCATTGCGTTGAATCATCTAAATGCAGCGCAAAGGTAGGCAAATTTCCCTTATTGAATGATAATATTTTCAAACAAGTCAGGCAACTTTATTCTGCGATTACTTATTTTTGCAGATGATATATAAATGATGAATTCTTATGGCACAACTTACTGCGAAACAATTGGAGGATAAGTTGCATTATGCAGGTGAGGCGATTCCCTCGATGAAGCGTCGTTGCGAAGGTCACGACTATGAGGCGCGCCAGATGTATCTTATCACCATTACGGTGGAGGGGCGTCGCCCATTGCTTGGGCGTGTTGTTGGTAATCCCGAGGTAGAAGCTGGAGCGCCTGACGCTCCACATATTGAACTTTCACCACTCGGAAAGGAAGTCGAACAGGAGTGGATGGCTATCAGTCAATATCACCCCGAAGTGAAGGTGCTTGCCCTACAGCTGATGCCCGACCATCTGCACAGCATCCTCTTTGTTAAAGAGCGCATGCCCCAACATTTGGGTCATATCATCAAGGGCTTTAAGGCCAGCACGAATAAGGCTTACCGCAGGCTTGTTGCGCCTCGAGTGGATTCCCTTTCTGTGGGTTGCGACGGCGTCGCAACTGACGGGACTGCTGGCGCAACTGAAGAGACCGGCACCGCTGCAAAGGCAATCTGCCCCCGCCCTGACCGCAAGCACGGCCTTCTTTGGAGCATTGGTTATACTGACGGCATCCTTGGGCGTAAAGGCCAACTCGAAAATTGGTTTGCCTACCTGCGCGACAATCCGCGTCGCCTGCTCATGAAGCGCCTGCATCCGGAATTTTTCCGCGTGCAGCGCAATGTAAAAGTGGGAACGTATGAATTTTCGGCCATTGGCAACCGCTACTTGCTGATGCACCCCGTACGCCTGCAAGTGCAATGCTCACGCCGCCTTACCGAAACAGAAATTGCACAGCAGAAGCAGCACTTCTTAGCACTGGCCAAGCACGGAGCCGTATTGGTTTCGCCCAGCATATCCCCTGGAGAAAAAGCCATCATGCGTGCCGCCTTTGATGCCGGTTGTCCGCTCATTCTTTTGCAGGAAAATGGTTTCACCGACCTTGCCAAACCCGGAGGTGTGCGTTTTGATGCCTGTGCCGAAGGGCGCCTGCTCATCCTTGCCCCCTGGGAACATCACAACCAGCGCCTCGCAATCAAGCGCAACCAGTGTCTTTCGCTCAATGAGATGGCGCGAGTGGTTTGTGAATAATCACTTGTCCCCACCGGCGCGGCGCACTCTTTTGGCGCATCGCTGGCGGTGGGAGGTTTTCGTTTCGTCGATGATGGCGTTGAGGCGCGAGATGTAGCGAGCAGTGGTGGCTGAGGGGTGGCACACGCTGTGGCAGAAGGCGAGTGTCGTGAGGTATTTGTAAAGTACATTGACCTCGCTGCGAAGGGTCTTTCCATCGATAGGACGGAGCGATTGGCGTGTGCGTATGCGACTGTCTTCGAGGGTGCGATAGCGCGCATTCGTAGCGGCGAGTTCCGCCACGACATCGCTGAGACTGAGCACTTCAAGATGGTGCGGACACGGGTCCTTTGCCAGGTCGAACAACACAGCATCGATGAGCGCCGACACCTGCATTCGCGGACGGCGATAGAACATTACGAGCGGTTTCACCACCAGCGCGAGCGCCTGAGCCGCTTGAGCGAATGCGGCATTCGGAAGTAGCTGCGCATTGCGCACGCAAGTGATGATATACTGCCCCAACTGGATGCGCTGCTGGTGGAGTTGCTCCATTTCCTCGCTTTCCGGAGCTGTCAAATTGCGACCAACGGCATCCGTCAGCAGTTCTAAGCATTCGCCCAGGCGCTCCAGCGGCGCAACCTCAATACCCAACGCTGCGCACCCCTCGCTCTGCGTGAGCGCGTAGAATCGACTCATGTAATTTGTGTATTCTGCCAGATTGAGCTTGTCAATCATGGGCTGCTTCAGATATTCAATCTCTTTCATACCGTTTTATGCTTTACATAGTCCTTCGGCATCTCCCGAAGGGACTTTTCATGGTTACATGTTGCAAATGTATGCAAATAAAATGACTTTGTAATCTTACAAAGTGGAAAAAGTAGGTGCTTTTTGTAGCATGCAATCTTACAAAGTGGAAAAAGTAGGTGCTTTTTGTAGCTTGTAATCTTACAAAGTGGAAAAAAATATGTGCTTTTTGTAGCATGTAATCTTACAAAGTGGAAAAAGTAGGTGCTTTTTGCAGTATGCAATCTTACAAAGTGGAAAAAGTAGGTACTTTTTGCAGTATGCAATCTTACAAAGTGGAAAAAGTAGGCGCTTTTTGTAGCATGCAATCTTACAAAGTGGAAAAAGTA
>JAFOWI010000015.1 GCA_017425985.1 Bacteroidaceae bacterium
CTACACTCGGACGGATAATATCGTCGTGAACCATCATTACCATCATTTCAACAAAACCGAAGAAACCCTTAGGCGCTTGTTGCGTCGCTCCATGCTTCTTATACCAACGAGCAGCACTTAAGAAAATAGTGAGCATCAGCGCAACAACAATCCACAACTGCACGACATTCTTTGTTATCGAAAAGTCCCAAGGACGCTTGGGAGTACCGTCGGCCAATTTCTCATAAATCTTACCATTATCTTCGTTGATGTAGAAACCCTTGTAAGTGTCTCCATGCGTCACTTTGCTACTACTAAAGACGTGCCAACCTGAATTTTCTCCTTTTACAATCACAAGAAGTGGAATGGAGATGTGGTGACCTTCGTAAGTTGTAATGTGCCAGTCGTAAGCATCACTCATGTGCCCCAACACAATACTCTTTACATCAATCTTACCACTTTCACCTCCCCCACTCGACGCTTTGACGGGAAGAATTGCGGCAAAAATAAGACTGATGATGAATATCAATTTCGTGTATCTATTCATGTATAACCAATCGCTAATGTTATATTAATGCTTCTTACGCTCCGTGAGGATAAAGTGAACGGACGTAAAGCACAATGCGGTAAAGTAGTAAACCAAGAGGTTTAACGTAAACAGAATCATGTGATCTTGCTCAAGAACGAACATATAGATTAATGCAACTATAAGTCCTAACAACAAACGCACAATGTTATTCGACATGTGAAACAACGTAATATATTGCGGTTTGTGAGCAAGCAAGTAATGATAGACGGAAAGTGAAACCATCGTTGCGATAAAGAAAATGATTGGCAGAACGATTATCGGTGCAATCATGGCACTTCCCCCTTCTGCATAACGCAATTCCAAATAGCACATTGATGGTGCTAGCAACGCATAAAGCAGTCCCAATTTCCAAATTGACTTTAATGTTGCTTTCACAATTTCTGTTTTAGAGTTCAACACAAATATTAATTGTATTGTTTACACACTCAATGAAACCAGATTGAATCTCAAGAGCATAGTTCTCAGCACCGAAACAAGAAACCACACCTTTCACCAATGTTGAAATAATGGGCGCATGATTTTCAAGCACTTCAAATTGCCCCATCTCGCCAGGAACCACGACTCTGTCAACCTCTGCTTCGTAAAGTTGTTTTTCGGGAGATAAAATAATTACCTTCATACGCTTTAACCAACTTGATTGAGCAGATGTTCGCCCTTCTTTATCGCATCATCAATAGTACCAACATTGAGGAATGCCTGTTCGGGTAAGTAGTCAACTTCACCATCAATGATCATATTGAATCCACGGATCACTTCTTCAATAGGCACCATCACACCAGGCACACCTGTAAACTTTTCAGCAACGGTAAAGGGTTGAGAAAGGAAACGTTGCACACGACGCGCACGATTCACGATTAAGCGGTCTTCATCTGAAAGTTCATCCATACCCAAGATGGCAATGATATCCTGCAATTCCTTGTACTTCTGGAGAATCTGCTTCACACGTTGTGCACAATTGTAATGCTCATGCCCAATCACGTTAGGATCAAGAATACGTGAAGTTGAATCGAGAGGGTCAACCGCGGGATAGATACCCAATTCGGTAATCTTACGTGAAAGCACTGTTGTTGCATCCAAGTGAGTAAACGTTGTTGCAGGTGCGGGGTCGGTCAAGTCATCGGCAGGCACATAAACCGCCTGAATGGATGTGATAGAACCATTCTTTGTTGACGTAATACGCTCTTGCATCGCACCCATTTCACTTGCCAATGTGGGCTGATAACCTACGGCAGAGGGCATACGTCCAAGAAGCGCAGATACTTCAGAACCTGCCTGAGTGAAACGGAAAATATTGTCAATAAAGAAGAGAATATCAGTTTCCTTACCTTCGCTAGCACCGCTATCACGGAAAGACTCAGCAATTGACAAACCAGAAAGCGCAACACTTGCACGCGCACCAGGAGGTTCGTTCATCTGACCGTAAACCAACGTAGCCTGACTCTTTGCCATTTCTTCGTAATCAACCTTTGACAAGTCCCATTCGCCACGTTCCATTGCTTCGGTAAATTCCTTACCATATTTTACGACACCAGATTCAATCATTTCGCGAAGCAAGTCGTTACCTTCACGCGTACGCTCACCTACACCAGCAAATACAGAGAAACCATCGTGACCCTTTGCAATATTATTAATCAACTCCATGATGAGCACGGTCTTACCTACACCTGCACCACCAAAAAGTCCAATCTTACCACCCTTAACGTAAGGTTCCAAAAGGTCGATAACCTTAATACCCGTGTAAAGCACTTCCTGACTGGTCTTCAAATCTTCAAACTTAGGTGCTTCACGATGAATGGGATAAGCATCTGCGCCCTTTTTCAATTCCTTAAGCCCATCGATGCTTTCACCAATCACATTCATCATGCGACCCTTAATTTGTTCTCCAACAGGCATTGAAATAGGCGCTTCGAGCGACTTAACTTCAAGTCCGCGTTTCAAACCATCGGTATTATCCATAGCCACACAACGTACGGTGTCTTCACCAATATGTTGCTGCACTTCAATAACAATCTTACGTCCATCGGGATGCACCAACTCCAATGCGTCATGAATACGAGGAAGAAGGTCTGAACCTTGCTTCTCATCAGCCTTGAAACAAACATCCACTACAGGACCAATAATTTGGGAAATATAACCTAACTTCATTATATATTAATATTATGTTTCAAAATAATGTCTGATACTTTAACTCATCCAAAATCCATATTCAATAATTGCAAAGATTAATAATCCTGCAATCCATCCTGCCAACACTTTGAATGTTATATGTTTCAAATACCATGCAAAAGTTAACCCTTCCATTTTCATCAATGAGAAACCTGAGAAAGAACCAATCGTCAGCATTGATGCGCCCAATGCGGTGGTATAACTTAACAATGTCCAAAAATCTCCATAAGGTGCAATATCATTCAATATCATAGAATCTACACCTACTGCATTTTGATGAAAAATAGATATACCTGCCAACATGGTACATACATTCCCAAAAAATGCCGACAACAATCCAAATACTACATTAATACAATAGATATTTGAAAACAAATCCAACATATTCACAAAAAGCGGTTTCAAAACACCCGTCTCTACAACAGCAGCCAAGGCCATAAATAGCCCAAGGAAAAACAAAATATTCTGGAGTGTATCATATTGAAGAGCTAAC
>JAFOWI010000174.1 GCA_017425985.1 Bacteroidaceae bacterium
CGACGTGTGCCACTACTTCGACCCTGAGGTGAAGCGCGTTACGACATTCTTGGGTTGGGAGCAGGAGCCCGGACAAGAGTGGACCTTCCACCAGGTAAGCACCGATGCGCCCGTATTCGTGATTTACAATCACAACTACAACCAGGCTGCCGACATGGCTTTGGAATCGAAAACCCCCGGTAAGCTCCTGCAATGGGAAGCTACGGTGAGCACCAACCAAAAGTTCTACGTTCAGGCCGTTGAAGGCACTACCGACGTGGTGCAGATTCTGAACAACGCCAACCACGCACAGGTGGTGACCGCACAAGCCGACGGCTCGCTCCAACTCACAACGGACTTGAGCAACGAAGACACACACTTCAAACTCGTGAGCCTCGGAAAGAGCTACGAGCTCCCCTTCCTGCTACCCGGTCGCCACTACATCGTCAAGAGCAAGGAAAGCGGCAACGTGCTGAGTAGTCGCGGAAGCTTCGAAAACAATGCGCTCATCTATGCCGACCTCTACAACGAAGCCGACGTTCACTCGTACACATGGCAATTCCGCCGCAAGAAAGAGGGTGCCAGCTACTTCCAGCTCTACAATCCCTACTCGGGCAAAGCCATGGACCTCGCTATGGGTGGCAATCAGCGCCCTCTGCAATGGGACCCCGACTATGACAACGAGAACCAGCAGGTGTATTTCGAAAAAGTGGAGGACCTCAGCAATGTTTACCAAATCGTAGGCTTCCGCACACAATGGGGCAATAGCACAAAGATGTACCTCGCCGCCATCGACAACAACACCTACATGGTGGGCGAGTCGAACGAAGCTACGACCTACTTTACCGTAACCGAAATCCACCCCACCGACCTTCCTCAGCCCAACTATTGGGAGGACGAAACCGTCTTTGAAGAAAACAAGGAAGCCACCCACGCGTGGTACACCCCCTACGCTTCGACCTCAGCCATGAAGGCTGACGCCAACTACGCCCAGCCCTGGCTCACTCCCGAGCGAGCTGAAGTAATGAGCCTCAACGGACTCTGGAAACTCAACTACGTAGATGCTCCTGCCAAGCGCCCGGGCGAAGCCGACTTCTGGGGCAACGATGCCGACGTATCGGCGTGGGACACAATCACCGTCCCCTCCTGCTTGGAAATGAAGGGCTATGGCGACCCATTGTACATCAACGTGAACTACCCCTTCACGAACAATCCGCCCTACATCAAGATGAAAAACGGGCTTACGAACTCAGTAGGCTCATACCGACGCGACTTCGACCTGCCAGCTACGTGGGACGGCAAGCGCATCTTCCTCCACTTCGATGGCATCTACGGAGCAGCCTTTGTTTGGGTCAACGGCAAATACGTGGGCTACACACAAGGCTCGAACAACGACGCTGAATTCGACGTCACAAGCCACGTCAGTGCTGGCAAGAACAATGTGAGCGTACAGGTGATTCGATGGAGCGACGGCTCATACCTCGAAGGTCAGGACATGTGGCACATGAGCGGCATCCATCGCGACGTTTACCTCTTTGCAACGCCCAAGACCTACGTTCGCGACCACTACATCACCAGCTCGCTCAACGCCGATGCCGACTACAAGACAGGTACGCTCAACGTAGCGCTCACCATGAACAACCGCGACGCCGTAGCTACCGATAAAACCGTAGAAGTGCGCCTGCTCTCGCCCGAAGGTAGCGAACTCGCCAAGCAAAGCGTAGCATTCGGCTTCGCAAACGGAGAGACCGAAAAAGCCGGTACCGCCTCATTCGAGCTCAGCGACCTGCAACTCTGGAGCGCCGAAGCTCCCGTGCTCTACACGGTTGAAATAGCGCAACTCAATGCCGACAATCAGGAAGAACACGTATTCTCAACCAAGTATGGCTTCCGCCACGTTGAAATCAAAAACAAGGTGGTGTATGTCAACGGCGAAAAAGTGCTCTTCAAAGGCGCCAACCTCCAGGACACTCACCCCGCAACGGGCCGTACGGTTGACGTACCAACAATGTTGCGCGACGTCATCATGTTCAAGCAATCAAACATGAACACCGTGCGCACCAGCCACTATCCCCGCCAGGCTAAGATGAACGCCATGTTCGACTACTACGGCCTCTATTGCATGGACGAAGCCGACCTCGAATGCCACTACAACTGGGAATCAGCCGGCCAAAAGGGCGGCATCACCAATGCCGAATCATGGAAGCCCCAATACATCGACCGCACTACGCGCATGGTGCTCCGCGACCGCAACTTCCCATCCATCATCTTCTGGAGTTTAGGTAACGAATCGGGCGGAGGCTCAAACTTCAATGCAGCCTACGACGCCGTACGCCAGCTCGACCCACGCATCATCCACTACGAAGGCGCTACGCGAGCAGGCACCAATCCTTCCGACCTCTGGTCAGTAATGTACCCCAGCACCGGCGAATGCGACTACGATGCCAACTACAACTGGCGCCAGCAGCCCTACTTCATGTGTGAATATGCACACGCCATGGGCAACGCCGTGGGCAACCTCAAGGAGTATTGGGACATCATCGAAAACAGCACGTATGGCATCGGTGGATGCATCTGGGACTGGGTGGACCAATCCATCTATGCAGCTTCCGACATCAAGAATGGCGAACTCAAGGTCAACGGCCACAACAAGTATCGCACGGGCTACGACTATCCCGGTCCGCACCAAGGCAACTTCGTAAACAACGGTCTCATAGCCGCCGACCGCGCATGGAGCCCCGAACTCACCGAAGTGAAGAGCGTATATGCCTACATCAAGTTGCAATCATATAGCGCACGAGGCAAAAAGGCCACGTTCAAAAACCTCTACGACTTCACGTCGCTCGACGCCTTCTACCTCGCATACTCGGTGCTCGAAGACGGCAACGTCGTTGAAACCGGCAAAACCGACATTCAGGCCATCAAGCCCAACAAGATTGGAAGCGTCAGCATCCCCTACACCACCGTGTTCGACGAAGGCAAGGAATATTGCCTCAACCTCGAAGTGCGCCTCAAAGCCGACTACCCATGGGCAGATGCCGACTACCCCGTAGCAACATTCCAGCAAGTGTTGCAGGAACGCCCCGCTACGCTCAGCCAGGGAACGGTAGCCCAGCTACCACTCAAGACCCAGCGCCGCAACGATGGCTTCACCATCAGCAACGACGACGTCACCTACAAATTCAACCTCAATGGCGACTGGACCATGTGGAACGTCAGAGGCACCGACCTCCTGAAATCAACACCCGAGTACGACAACTATCGCTGGGTTGAGAACGATGGACCAACCGAATCGCTCCAGCAATATTCAGCCGACAACGGCATTAGCAAGAAGGACATCACCGTTCAGGCACTCGACAAGAGCGGCACAACAGTAAAGGTTGTGGTCGAAGGCGTAGGACGTAATTGCAACTACACATTCACTTACCTCCTCTACAACAACGGAACTGTTGACCTCGAAGCCTCTTACGACGCACAAATATCCAACATCCGCCGCATAGGTCTGAGCATGGTATTCCCCGAAGACTTTGAAGAAGTCGAATACTACGCACTTGGCCCCTGGGAAAACTACATCGACCGCAAGACAGGCTCTCAACTCGGACGCTACACAACGACCGTCACCGACATGTTTGAGCCTTACCCCAAGCCCCAATCAATGGGTAACCGCGAAGGCTTGCGCGACGTCACCTTGCTCAATAGCGACACAAAGCAAGGCGTCAAAGTCGAAGCACAAGGCAACGTAGCCTTCTCGCTCCTGCACTACACCGACGCGATGCTCAAGCAAGCCAACCACACGTGGGAACTCACTCCCGGAGAGGTTTATGCTCACTTCGACTACATGCAACGCGGACTTGGAAACGGTAGTTGCGGACAGGGCACCGGCACACTCTATGAATACCAGGTACCCGCAACAGGCACTTATGCTTACACACTCCGCTTCTCGCCCGTAGGATTCACTACCGTAGGTGTTGACAACATCACTTCCGCGCTCACCGACCTCAACATCAGCAACAACCGTTCGCTCGAAATCGTAACATGCGAAGGTCAGCTCGAAGCCGGCGCCGAAATGTCGCTCTACAACATCGGCGGTATGCGCCTCGCAAGCATCAAGGCAAAGGCTCCAACCACTCAGCTCCAACTCTCTACAACAGGATTGCCCCGCGGCTCATACCTCGTAGTAGTGAAGAACAACGGCAAGGTGCGCAACCACAAGATAGCATTGTAAGCCCCACGCACTAAGTTTTTGTGCCAACCGCATAAAACCTTAGAGTAAACTAAACGGTTTGTAGTCCTCGCGGTTACAACGCACACAAAAAATCGGCAACCCACGACCATCATCAGTCACGGGTTGCCGTTTTTATTACATCGTAGCAAAAGATTTTGCTCGCTTGGCGAGGGAGTGAAGATAACTAAAAAATGAGCCCCACCGTAGTCTGCTTACTACAGGTGGGGCGTTTCTTTTACTTCATGCTTTATGTGCCTCGGTGAAATTAGGGTGTGAGGTGTTAATCCATTTCTACTCTTGACCACCAGGTGTACTCCGTACATTCAGCTACAACGACCTTTCCTTCGGTGTTGATGACAGATTTTTTGCCGTTTTGACGAACTCGTGCAAGGCCTTCGTAGAAAGGCAATGCATCGTCATAAATGCACGGAATGACCATCTCACCCTTGGGATTAATAAAGCCACATTTTCCGTTTTGCTCAACACGGGCAAGGCCTTCGGAGAATTTATCCGCATAGTCATAAATGCACGGAATTACCAACGCTCCCTTGGTGTTGATAAAGCCATATTTGCCATTTTGCTTAACATAGGAAAGACCTTCGGAGAAAGACAATGCATAGTCATAAATACACGGAATAAC
>JAFOWI010000175.1 GCA_017425985.1 Bacteroidaceae bacterium
CGATGTAATGACGTTTCGGGACCCCCGAAAGTGCTTTGCAACGATGTAATGGCGTTTCGGGACCCCCGAAAGTGCTTTGCAACAATGTAATGGCGTTTCGGGACCCCCGAAAGTGCTTTGCAGCGATGTAATGACGTTTCGGGACTCCCGAAAGTGCTTTGCAACGATGTAATGGCGTTTCGGGACCCCCGAAAGTGCTTTGCAACGATGTAATGACGTTTCGGGACTCCCGAAAGTGCTTTGCAACGATGTAATGGTGGTTTGTTATGGCTACGGACTGCGCTTTAAATTGCGCAAACTATGCTTCGGCGCTATCCGCAGCAGAAATGTTCAGATAATAACCCAACTTATAAAGTTTGAGCAACTGGAGGTTCGGGTGATGGCTGAGCAATTGTCGCTCAAGGAGTGGGAGCAGCGGTTTCAAGATGAGTGCAACGACGGTCCGGAGCCTACGGCGCTGAAGTTCAAGGCTCAGACGCGAAGCCCCTACGCGCCGACGCACCGACAGGGGAAGCGCAGAGAGTGTACGCATGGCAGCGCGCGTCTTACTCAAGAAAGAAGCGTTGCTATCAATGCCCGTATGTAGCAGTGGATTGTCGATGTGGAGCACGCTGACACCGCGCTCCTGCAATTCGATGCCGAGCAACACGTCCTCGTAGCCATATTCGCTGATGCCTTCGTCAAACCCAATCGCAGCGATGGAGGCTTTGCGTGCAAAGAGATTAAACGTCGTGAAGCGCTCATACGGATGCTGATTGCGCCGGTCAGCAGTACGCATAGGCGCTGCCGAACGTTCGTAGCGATGGCGCAATTCGTGGCCCGAGACAACGGCTGCCGGACTCACAAGGTCGCCACATAAGACTTCAGCCCGATAGCGCACCTCCCAATAGCGCGCAATGAAGCGGTCGTCAACAAGACGCGCGTCGTCGTCCATCATCAGCACCCACTCGCCACGCGCAGCTGCAAGCAGGCGATTGCGCGCCCTTGCCCGCCCTACGTTGTACTCAGCCTTCAGCCACCGCACCCCTGCCATCTGGGCACATGCGCTTTCTAAACGATTAGCCAAAACGCTGTCGGTCGAAGCATCGTCGAACACAATGATTTCGTAAGCAAAGTCCGAAACCTCGCTGACATACGCCTCGCACTGAGCAGCGAGCTCCTTGATAAAAGGCAGACAATCAAAGTTATAAGTAGGAATCAAAAGCGACAACATAATAGAAACAACTGCTAAATTAAGTTGGCAAAATTACCTAAAAGAAGTGTTAAAACGAAAAAAAAAATCATTTTTCCGAATACAAATCTATCTCCGTGTATTAAAAAAATTAATTTTGCACCGATTTTAAGAAAAAAATCATTAATACAAACTTTTTTAACAGAAATTTATCTATGGTAAACAAAGCTGGCGAACTCGCAGGCAAGATTTGGTCTGCGCTCAGTGAAAACGGACAAATGACAGGTAAGGACCTCAAGAAGGCAATCAAGGCTAAGGCTGAAAAGGACATGTTCCTCGGTCTCGGATGGTTGCTCCGCGAAGACAAGATTGAAATTGCTGAAATCGAAAAGGACATCACTGTTACGCTTAAGTAAGCATCTCCCCCACTCTCACTTGCTCAACTCTTTTTAGCAAAAACAGATACAACACAACTGCACAAGCCAAAGAGTGGCAAGTAATTTGTTTTCTTTTCATACACAAAATAAGTTTAAGCCCATCGTTTCCCCATCATCAGGGTAAGCAAATGGCTTAAACTTATTTTTTTGTTAGCAGACGTCAAACGTCGATATTCCAAAGGGAGTTATCTGCTCAAAGCCTTTTCAAGCAACTTCACCACCAACTGCGGCATGCCGTAATCGTCGATTCGAGCGCGCTCCACGAGCAAATACCCCTCGGGAGCAACGCTGAGCTCGGGCACACTCAGGAGATAAGCATCCGTCGAGAGCAGCTGGTGCGTCAATCGGTGCTGAATGCCTTGCGCCAAAGCAGTAAACGTGGCTTGAGGCTGACTCAATAGAGTGCTGACAAGCTCCAGGGACAAAACCTCTTCAGCAGTAGGAGGGGCAGCAAACTCTGCCAACGGCGGCTGATAAAGCCCCTGCCAGATGTCGCCCGCCGGACGCTGCTGCAACAATAAATGCGTAGGCGAAACGACCACTATGTAAACAAAATGGCGCGTGCGAACCTGCAAGCGCTTTTGCTTGACCGGACGCTGAGCAACAATCCTTTGCGCATAAGCCAGGCAACCCTCTGCGAGCGGACATTCCGCGCAACGAGGCGAAAGCGGCGTGCAACAGGTGGCTCCGAAATCCATCATTGCCTGATTAAAAAGAGCTGCGCGCTGCGGCGGAAGCAAACTATGCGCTAATTGCTGAAAATGGTGTTTGCCTTGCGTCGTGTCGATAGGAATGGAAATATCAAAATACCTGCTGAGCACGCGATACACATTGCCATCGACCACAGCATGCGGCAGTCCGTAAGCAAACGACGCTATGGCAGCTGCGGTATAAGGCCCCACTCCCTTCAGTTGAATAATGCCCTCGTAAGTCGTCGGAAAACTACCATTGCTCGCAATCTGTTGAGCAGCAGCATGGAGATTGCGCGCACGGCTGTAGTAACCCAATCCCTGCCAAAGGCGCATCACCTCGTCGATGCTCGCCTGCGCCAAATCAAAGACCGTAGGAAAGCGCTTCAGGAAACGATGATAATAGTCCATCCCCTGCTCAACCCTCGTTTGCTGAAGAATGATTTCCGAGAGCCAAATAGCATAAGGGTCGGTCGTATGACGCCACGGCAAATCGCGACAATTTTGTTCATACCAAGCAATCAGACGATGAGCAAACGTTGTTGGCATAATGCAGATTTTTTATGTTTTTATCGAAATACATTCACAATATACTGAGTGTGCTCCTATTTTCTCAATTCAGCTTCATCACGTTTATGCTTCGTGATGATTTCAAGAATACCCTCACCATATTTTTCAATAATCACCTTGCCCACGAACGGCACTAATTTAAGTTCCTCAATAGTCGTAGGCTGAAGGTTGGTCATAGCAATGAGCGCTTTCTGCGAGAACACGACGTAAGGCGCAACCTTGCGCTCCGCCGCCATTGCATTGCGCCACTTACGCAAATCCTCAAAAAGTTCCGGATGAAGGATGTCCTCGGGGATGTCTGCTGCCTTCTTGCTCTTCGAAGTTGTTTTTTCAGAAGCCTCAGCCGAAGATTCTTCAAAATCGTTGCTCACCGTAAGTTCGGACTTCTTGCGCAAAACCTGTTGCAAGTCAAAGCCAAATTCATCCACCAAGCGCAACAAGCCGAAAGCCAACGTCAGCTCGTTCTTCAAATACTCCTTAGCCGAATCGACAAGTTGCTGAATGCGCTTGTTGTCAGAGCTGATTTCGTTGTTCTCAAACAGCTCTGCCGCAGGTTCGAGTTTGCTGATAAAATAAGGCGCGGCCTTGTGCATTCGCTCTTGCAATAGCTCGCAATTCGCATAGTCGGGTCCGGCATCACGAACGATGCTTTGAATTTGCGTTCCAAACACCTGCCCCACATTTACAAGTTCCTGCTCCATCTTTGCGCAAATTTCCCGATAATTGTTGAGCAAGCGAGGATAGAGTTTGTAAAAGTGTTCTTCAAGCAAACGAAGCATAACTTTAAAACGCTTGAGCAACGAGCGGAAGTCAAACACTTCAGAGGCAACCTGCACGAAATAAGTTTGAGCAAGTTGCGACAACTGTTGCTCAGTAGGTGTCAACTCGGGCATTCGACGATGATAGCTGTTCACATCGCCATCCGTAAGAATAGCCGAAGCCCCGATTTGCGAACTGAGCACAAGTCCCTCAAACGTTCGGCAACGCGAAAGGGCCACGTACGTTTGTCCTGCAGCAAAACAATGGCGCGCATCGATAATTACGCGGTCGAAAGTAAGCCCCTGACTCTTATGAATCGTAATCGCCCAGGCCAGTCGCAACGGGAATTGCATGAAAGTGCCCACAACGACTTCCTCAACATCGCCGGTTTCTTCATTAAGTTCGTACTTTGTATTCGTCCACACACAAGGTTTCAGCTTAATGACATCATCCCAGTGAACAGGTTTTATTTCAATCGTATCTTCCGATGCACGTATAACCTCGCCCACCATTCCATTATAAAACTTCTGAACATTGTCATTACGCACAAACATCACCTGCGCCCCCTCCTTGAGAATCAGTTCCTTGTCCACAGGATACGAAAGTTCCGGAAAATCACCATCGACCTTGGCTTGATACACATGCTGCTTCGCATCGAGCGCATCCAACTCACGCTGATTAATGATGTCGGCCTGCCGATTGTGCGAAGTCAACCGAATGTAACCATCCTCCTTCGATGGCTCAAAAGCAGGCAAATAGCGCGTGTTCAGTTTTCTCAAAACTTCAGGAGCAATGCAGCCTTCGCGCACATTGTTCAGCAAATCTATAAAATCGCGGTCGCTCTGTCTGTAAACTTTGGTCAATTCTATTGTGAAGTAAGGCAACTTACTCAATGCCTGACTACTAAAGAAATAAGGAGTCGCATAATAATCCTTTAAAACAGCCCAATCTTCCTCGCGCGCAACGGGTGAAAGTTGCATCAAGTCGCCAATCAGCATAAGTTGCACCCCTCCAAACGGAAGGTCAGGTCGGCGATATCTGCGAAGCACACTGTCCACTGCATCGAGCACATCAGCCCGCACCATACTCACTTCGTCAATCACAAGTAAGTCGATACTGCGAATCAACTTAATTTTCTGTTTGCGCAGACTAAACGTCTTACGCCCTAAAAGCTGACTTTCATCGGGCACATACGGAGCAAACGGTAGCTGAAACATCGAATGCAGCGTCACCCCCTTTGCATTGATAGCAGCAATACCGGTAGGCGCACACACCACTACGCGCTTAGCTAAGCGTTCCTTTATACGATGTAGAAATGTGGTTTTCCCGGTTCCTGCTCGTCCCGTCAAAAAAAGGCTATACCCCGTATTAGCCACCACCGTCCAGGCTTTCTGAATTTCAGGATTATCCATAATTTAAAAAGTTGGTTGCGGATAGCAAAGTTCTGCCCTCCCCAACCACATTTATCTATATTGAATAAATATTTTAACGATGTATGCGGTCGCTATTTTGCTTGGCAAACTGAGCCCACGAATTACAACTTGATTTCGCACTATTGCCTTTTCCCTGTAAGTTCACTCCGCATGGTGTCTGCTGTAAGTAGTGACAATAAGCAACAGCCAATGCATCCGTAGCATCAAAAAAAGCAACATCATCGGCATTCACATGCAACACGCGCTTCACCATCTCCGCCACCTGCTCCTTACTGGCCCCACCGTTGCCCGTAATAGCTTGTTTTACCTTAAGCGGTGCATACTCCGCAATAGGAATCTGCCTGCTAATCGCAGCTGCTATCGTCACTCCTTGCGCACGACCCAATTTTAACATACTCTGCACATTTTTTCCGAAAAAGGGAGCTTCGATAGCCAATTCGTCGGGCAAAAAAGCATCGATGATGCCCATTACGCGCTCATAGATACGTCCTAATTTCAGATAGACATCGGTACAACGTCGCAAGTCGATGACACCCATTGCCACGACCTCAACCTTTCGACCATCCGCAACTCGCAGCACACCATAACCCAATACATTCGTACCGGGGTCGATACCTAAGATAACACGTTCCGCCATAAGAAAAAACAAACTACAAAGAACTACATTGCTTTTAACACTACGCAAAAATACAAAACTAAACCTACAAAATCCAAACTACCTGCAGTTTTTTTCCGACTTTTACTTTTATTCTCAGATTTAATGCTACATTTGCATTCAGCAAAAATAAAAGATGTAATCTAAAATCACTCACATCATTTTTATGAAAAAGATTCTATCACTACTGTTGTTGCTTCTGGCATTCAGTTCGCAGAGCTTGTTTGCTCAAGCAGCCATCAAGTTTGAACAGACAAGTCACGATTTCGGTAGTTTCCTCGAAAAAGAAACGCAGCACTACGTTTTTAAATTTACCAACACAGGCAACGAACCTCTCGTCATCCACCAAGCCATAACTTCGTGCGGATGTACCGTAGCAAACTTTACCAAAACACCCATTGAACCCGGAAAAACCGGAGAAGTCAGCGTAACCTACAACGGGAAAGGAAAACTCTTCGGACCTTTCAAGAAAACGATTACCATTCGCTCGAATGCGAAACCAACAATCGCACGACTTTCGATTGCTGGAAATATGCTCGAAGAAGCTGAAGAAAAATAGCATACCTATATTTTTATGATAAATACAATCGGGCACAACACTCCGACCACTTTTATCCTAAAAAATAGCAAACATATCTACATCTACAAATGAGTAGCAAACACCATCACCTCGTTATAATGGCAGGCGGCGTAGGTAGCCGCTTTTGGCCCATGAGTAGCACTCAGCGCCCCAAACAATTTCTTGACATCTTGGGCTGCGGAAAAACATTGCTGCAACTTACCGTTGAACGCTTCGAAGGCATCATCCCACCTGAAAACGTATGGGTAGTTACCTCCATGCGCTATCACGACCTTGTCAGCCAACAACTTCCACAAGTTCCCGCACAAAACATTCTACTCGAACCTTGCCGACGCAACACAGCACCTTGCATTTGCTACGCTGCATGGCGTATTAAAAAACGCGACCCACTCGCAACTATGGTTGTAGCTCCATCGGATCATACTATCATTGATGTCAAGGGATTCCAAACGGCCATTCAGGAATGCATCAGTTTTGCAGAAGAAACCGACGCGATCCTTACACTTGGCATCAAACCTACACGTCCCGAAACGGGCTATGGCTACATCAAAGGCGACCTCAGCTACTCGTCCTCACGCCACCGCGGAATCTTCCGCGTTGATAGTTTTAAGGAAAAGCCCACCCTCGAAGTCGCACGCCAATACATTCAGCAAAGTGGCTACCTCTGGAATGCCGGAATCTTCGTTTGGAGTGTTTCAACCATAGTAAACGCTTTCCGCGTCTATGAACCCGAAATGTCGCGCATCTTTGAACATCTCCTGCCACTCTACGATACCGAGCAAGAACAAGCTGCTATCAACATTGACTTTCCACAATGCCAGGAAATCTCTGTTGACTACGCCATCCTTGAACGTGCAGAGGAAATCTTCGTTTATCCTGGCAACTTCGGTTGGAGTGACCTTGGCACTTGGGGTTCTCTCCATGAACAACTTCCACACGACCGCTACGAAAACGCAGCTGTAGGTCCGGACGTTCGACTCATTGAAGCACACGGCAACATTGTGCACACCACAGGCTTGCGTCAAGTAATCGTTCAAGGGCTTGAAGACTGCATCATCGCTGAACACGATGGTCAACTCCTCATTTGTAAGCGTTCAGATGAACAGCGCATACGCTTGTTCCACGACTAATGCATACTTACTACTATTTGCTGAAAAGCGAACATAAAAAAGGCTGTTCCTCTTATATATTAAAGGAACAGCCTTTTTTGGCGGATTATATTTTTCAACAAAGAATGAAACCATTCCATGCGGGAAACATAACTTCTATAAACTTTGCAGCTTTGCGTAACACTCTTTCCTTGAATTAAACAATCTTCGCGACATGAGAAACAAACTCCGCATGATACGCCAAGCTGCGCAATATTTAAAAGACTCAAGTTAAGACGCAATGAGCCGATAAATCATTTTATTACAAGTGATTTTCATTGCATATCACTAAACAGCTCCGGGAGTTCATCAATCATTCACCCATCACTTTCAGGAAAGCATCATACCCTCCTTCGAGTTGAGATAATTGATAAGGCTGAATAATTGGCGGCGCTGACGAAAGTGGCTCAAGCGAAAAATATACTTGCATCAACGAAGCCAACTTACGCCCTAGTCCATCACCGCGACGCAATAAAGCCGCATAAACTTCGCGCAACAATGTTTGCTCGGCATCCGCACTCTGAGCTTCCTGAAACAATGCATACGCCGCAACAACAGAACTGCAACGCAACAAGTGAGCCATGCGCAGACGTACACCTTCAGGAGCAAACAGGCGCAGCAAATGTACGATTTCCTCTGGTCGCTTACAAATGGGAAGCAAATGAGTCAACACTTTATTACAATCAATCGTTGAAAGTCCGCTATGAGCATAAGTTTCAAAAAGCGAGTCCGTAAACTGAAGATTTCCGTCTTCGTATCTTGAAAGAGCTGCCTTCAGAAATGTTACAAGATAAGCCTTAGGAGAGGAGGTAACTAATGTAAGAAATGCGTTTCGATAAACCTCTTGTGAAACCGAAGGCAGCAACTGCGTAGCAAGCATGTACCCCGCAGTGCGCTGAGCCGCATGACTAAGCGAAGCCAAGCATTGTCCCAACGATTGAGCATCGTCAGCTGCAAGTAAAGCCTGTAACTTTGCATACAAAGCAGGGTTATGATGGCTTATAGGCATACTAAATATAGGATATAATTAATAAGAAAGCGCTTGTCAAGCACAGCTACTGATATTACGAACATTGGCTGCACACTATTACCTCAACGCAATAACAGATCAACGCGCTTCAAGCAACACTACGTTCTCTACATGATGCGTCTGCGGGAACATATCGACAGGCTGCACACGCACTACTCGATAAGCGGCATCAAGCAAACTAAGGTCGCGTGCCTGAGTTGCAGGGTTACAGCTAACGTAAACAATGCGGCGCGGATGTGCATGCAGAATTGTGTCGATCACGTCGGGATGCATACCGGCACGAGGAGGGTCGGTAATAATCACATCGGGAGTTCCGTATTGTTCAATAAACTCGCGTGTAAGAATGTCTTTCATGTCGCCCGCAAAGAAAAGCGTGTTGTCAAGCTGATTGAGCTCAGCATTCACCTTAGCATCCTCAATGGCTTCGGGAACATACTCTATACCAATAACTTTTGCAGCCTGCTTTGCCACAAAGTTTGCAATAGTGCCCGTTCCGGTATAAAGGTCGTAAACGTGTTCCTTACCCGTAAGCCCGGCAAAATCGCGTGCAACTTTGTACAACTCATAAGCTTGTTCCGTATTGGTTTGATAAAAACTCTTCGGACCTACCTTAAAACGCAAATCTTCCATCGTTTCGTAGATAAAGTCCGTGCCATGGAACGTATGAACATCAAGGTCGTGAATCGTATCGTTGCACTTCGTATTGTTCACATAAAGCAAGGACGTAATTTCAGGGAAGTTGTCGCGCAAATGTCCCATCAGTCCAAGGGCATCGGCTTCATCCTGCTGATTTTCAAAGCGGAACTGAAGCAACAACATGAGTTCGGAAGTATGCATCCCCAGGCGAATCATCATATTGCGCAAGAGGCCGACACCTTGTCGGATATCGAAGAAAGCAAGCCCGTGCTGCAAAGCGTAAGAACGTATTTCGTTACGAATACGGTTGCTGATGTCGTCCATTAAATGACACTGCTGAATGTCAAGAATCTTGTCGAACGCTCCAGGTATATGAAAACCTACACCATTCATATTGTCGAAACGCTCACCACTCTTTACCTGTTCAGCTGTGAGCCAGCGCTTGTTTGAAAAACCAAATTCCAACTTATTACGATAGGCATACTGCTGCTTGCTACCCAGAATAGGGCTGATTTCGGGAAGTTCCACCTTTCCGATACGACGCAAATTATCCTCAACCTGCTGCTGCTTGTGTTTCAGCTGAAGTTCGTAGGGAAGACACTGCCACTTACAGCCACCACACACGCCAAAATGCTCACATACAGGAGATATACGCGAAGCTGAAGGCTCTATCATTCTTGCGATTTCGGCCTCGGCGTAACTATGCTTCTTCTTTTTGATTTGAAGGTCAACAACGTCGCCCGGCACAGCGTAGGGGACAAAGATTACAAGGTCATTGACTTTCGCAATAGCCTTTCCTTCAGCAGCAATACCGGTTATTGTAATATTTTCTAAAAGTGGAAGGGGTTTCTTCTTTCTTGACATATATATATTAATGAGTTGAAAATGTAATAATTCAATTTTATTCGTACTTCCCCCGCACAAAGACGATCCATAAACCGCTCCTTGCACGAAGAATGCCGATGTACTAAACCGTAAGGCGCATACCGTCGTAAGCAAAGCCTACATGGGGCGGCAATAATTGCGCAGCTTCAGCATGCAACCCTGCGGCATGTGAGAGGTGCGTGATATAAGCCTGCCGAACGCCAAGCTTCGTGACCCATTCAACGGCTTCGGCAATAGTCTGATGAGTAGGATGTGGTGTATGGCGCAAACCGTTAATAATCAAGAGTTCTGTTCCTGCTAATTGCTGCGCTGTTGACTCAGGCATCGTTTTCATATCGGTAATATAAGCAAACTTCTTACCAAACTGAAATCCTAAAATCGGCAGTTGGCCGTGCATCACACGCAGCGGATTCACCTTAATGCAGCCCACCTCGAAAGCTTCGTCCACAGCAATCGGACGAAGTTCCATTGAAGGCACGCCCGGATAGAGTTTTTCAGCAAAACAATAGCCCAGACGCTCGCGCAAGTCATCGCACACCCGTTGCTCCGCATAAACAGGCACACGTCCAAAGAGTTCCATCGGTCGCAAATCATCCATACCTCCGACATGGTCGGCATGCATGTGGGTCACAAGTAATGCGTCGATGGGCCAAAGCGGAAACTCTTGAGCGCCATCCGAAATTTGAGGCTTCACAAACGTCAGGAGTTGCATTCTGAAATCGGGTGTGCAATCTATCAGAATACGCCGCCCACAATCTGTTTCGATAAGGATGGAAGAACGCAAGCGCTTGTCGCGCGAATCGCAGGATTGACACACCTCGCACATACATCCTACCTGAGGAACGCCAGTCGAAGTCCCTGTTCCTAAAACGGTGATTGTCATGCTATAATCTTTATATAAAGTTGGCTTCAGGACGTAGTTCTATGCCAAATTTTTCTTTGACATCAGCAACGATGCGCAACGACAAATCTTTAACATCCTTACCGCTCGCGCCGCCATAATTGACTAACACCAGAGCCTGCTTGTCGTAAACACCAACGTTGCCCACACGCTTGCCTTTCCATCCGCACTGCTCTATCAGCCAGCCTGCAGAAATTTTCACTCCCTGCGGCGCTGCGTAATGCGGAATTTGGGGATACGCTTTCTGAATGTCGAGAAACATGGCTTCGTCCACAACCGGATTCATAAAAAAAGAACCCGCACTGCCTAAGACGGAGGGATGAGGCAATTTTGCATTACGAATTTCAATGACCGCCGCTCTCAATTGTTGCGCCGTTGGTGCATCAATACCTTTAGCAACCATCGTAGCTTGCAATGCGCCATATGTGTAATTAGGCTTAAAAACCTTTGAAAGCCTGAACACAACATGCGTCACGGCATATTTTCCTGAAAGCTCAGCCTTAAAGACACTGTGGCGATAGGCATATTTGCAGGCTTGCACATCAAACGTCTGAAGCTCGCCCGTTGACAGACACACGGCTTCGACCTCAACAATAAAGTCTCCTGCCTCTACTCCGTAAGCGCCAATATTCTGAACGGCCGAAGCACCCACTTCTCCAGGTATGAACGAGAGGTTTTCAAGGCCATAATAACCATGCTCCACGCACCACTCCACAAATCCATCCCAATCTTCACCGGCCCCGACTTTAATCAGTACGTCGTCCGCCGACTCATTCACCTCCTTACCCTTAATAGCTGAGTGCAAAATAGTGCCACGATAATGGTCCGTAAACACCAAGTTGCTTCCGCCGCCAATATGGAAATGGGGCGTTTGCGCAAAGTCGGGATTTTCACGGAGGAAAGCCTGAAAATCCGGCACGCTGTCGTACTCTACAAAAAAATCGCAACTTGCCGGCAGCCCAAAGGTATTATGATGCGTGAGGTTATAATTATTGAAGCGTGAAATCATTTTCGTTGTATTAATAATTCTCCAAATGTGTCAGTTTCCAGCCCGCGCGCGTTTGCCTGAACCTCAACGTCGTTGAGAGTCCGGCCGAAAGATTTGACAACACAAAATAGCGTTCGCTCGAAGCAAGAATCGTTTTGCCATAATTGATGCAAACAAGCACGTCGTTAGGCAATTCCGGACAATATTCAGCCCAAGCCTCGGCATTCACAACGCCCTCAATGGTTTCATTGGAGTATTCGTCCTCGGTCTTAAAATAAAAGGGATTCTTCACATGTTCCTGCTGAAAAACAGTATCGTTGGCAAAATCGCTATAGAATGCGAAGAAGCTTCGATTGGCATGCGCCATCATACGCATCGTACGCATCGCGCTAAGCTGCCATCGCTCGTCCTTGCGCTCAAAGAATAGTTGCTGAATGCTATCGCCCTTAAGATGAACAATATCGACTTCGACATCAGTAATCATCGTGTCCTTCTCTGCGCCAACGTCCGCCCCCGAAGAAAAGAGCATTGCATAAATGGTGCAGTCCTCCAGAGAGGCTATGTCCTTCCAGTCTTTACGCTTAAGCGTCGTCATCTGCCCGAAGCGCGTCACGGGCAGCGGAAAAACGATGCGCTCCGCTCGGAATTCGCGGTCTAATACAAAATTATAAAAAAAATCGTCGAACACAACGTCGTTGCGCTCAATATAAGACGAAGCCTCTTCCGGAAGCCGAAACGAATCTTTACGCATCGAGAAATCCTTAGTTGCATCCTCAGCCGAAGCACCCCGGCGGCTCTCCGAACACGAGAGCAAGCATGCAACCCAAAGTACATGTAGTATCAAACTGCGAAGCGACATTTTCTTTATTTTTTGTTTTAGACAAGCAAAAGTAACTCTTTTCTTAAAAAGAAGACCACCTTTTTTAAAATAAATTATATAACTTTGCAGTGAAAATGCGGCTTTCGTAAGTCGGACTTAAATCATAGAGAAACCGACCATCCGCATTTCAATCTGATTATGAGCGCTGTAAGGTTTGTGGCGCACAATTTTTTATCTTACCTAAATTTCCAAGCTAATAATATGCTACAAAAAATTGCAACGCTTTTAAGCGAAGTAGCTCAACTCTCAGCGTCGAACGAACAAGAGCTTGAAGCACTACGAGTTAAATATCTTTCAAAAAAAGGTCTGCTCAACGATTTGATGGCTGAATTTCGCAATGTGCCCAGCGACCAGAAACGCGAAGTCGGCATGCGCATCAACGAACTCAAAACAGCCTTGCAGGAAAAGTTGGCTGAATTGCGACTCAACATCGCGACGACCGACGAAGACCTCACTGACGTTGACCTTACACGCACGCCCTACCCCGTAAAGCTGGGCACACGCCACCCCCTCTCTATCGTGAAACACGAAATCCTCGACATCTTCGCACGCCTTGGCTTCGCTATGGCTGAAGGTCCCGAGGTTGAGGACGATTGGCACGTATTCGGTTCCATGAACTTCGCTGACGACCACCCCGCACGCGACATGCAAGACACCTTCTTCATCGAAGCTCACCCCGACGTAATCCTCCGCACACACACAAGCTCTATAGAAAGCCGCGTGATGGAGAACACTCAGCCCCCTATCCGCGTTATCTGTCCCGGACGCGTTTACCGCAACGAAGCAATCTCGGCGCGTGCTCACTGCTTCTTCCACCAGGTTGAAGGATTGTACGTTGACAAAGACGTGTCGTTCACCGACCTCAAGCAAGTGCTCCTCACCTTTGCTCAGGAAATGTTCGGAGCTGAAACAAAAATCCGCTTGCGTCCCTCATACTTCCCCTTCACAGAACCATCAGCCGAAATGGACATCTCGTGCAACATCTGTGGCGGCAAAGGTTGCAGTTTCTGCAAGCACACCGGATGGGTTGAAATCCTCGGTTGCGGCATGACCGACCCCAACGTGCTCGAAGCATGCGGCATCGACTCCAAGGTTTACAAAGGCTATGCATTCGGCATGGGCGTAGAACGTATCACGAACTTAAAGTACCAGGTGAAGGACCTCCGACTCTTCTCGGAAAACGATGTCCGCTTCCTCGAAAACTTCATGTCGGCCAACTAAGCCAACACCCCTCCCGGCAAACATGCCACACGCAATTATTAAATGTAAGTCAGCGCAACCCTCATTGAACCATACTCCTGCGCCAAAGCCCAAAGACTTAGCGCCCCACAATGTTGCGCGCACGACTTCCATTGATTAATTACACCACTAATTTTTAGAACTTACCATAAAACAAAACCCATTGTGCTCCATCTATCTCGACATATAGAAAGCCTACTACTGCAGCAGCATTGCGTAATCATCCCCGAATTTGGCGGATTCATTACGCAATACATGCCTGCGCGCTATGTAGAAGAGGAGAACATGTTTCTTCCGCCCTACCGCAGCGTGAAGTTCAATCGTCACCTTGTGGTAAACGACGGCATGTTGGTGCAATCCTACATGTCGGCCTACGGCATTGGCTATTCAGAAGCAGCAGCACGCGTGCAGTTGGCAATTTCCGAAATGAAAGCCACGCTCCTCAACGAAGGCAAATACATGCTCCACGGAATAGGCACGCTCTATTTAGCACCAAACGGAGTTTACACCTTCGAAGCCAACGAAGCCGGCACTCTCTCGCCCGAACTCTACGGACTCGACGCTGTGCTCACTAAAATCCAACCCATAAGCACTGAAAGCGACGCTCCCGAAGCAGCTACAACGGAGCAACCATCGCACACAGCCGACGACCCACGCTACTACACCATCCGCCTGCGTCGCGAAGTGGTGAACTACGTAGCGGCAGCCATCGTCATGCTGGTTTGCTACTTTGCGTGGTCCATCCCCGTGAGCAACACAGCCGACACCCACACACGCCAGGCTGCATTCTTTGCTTCCGACATATTCACAGCCCCCATTCAGGAGCCGACACTTGAGCCGCGCATCATTACTGAGGACGAAGAACAGCCACAACAGCTACTCGAAGCCCCCATCGTTGAAACCGTTGCAACCACAACAAGCGAACCAAGCTCAAACAGCTACACCATCGTAGTTTGCAGCTGCGTACCGCGAAACAATGCCGAGCGACTCGTAACAAAACTCTGCAATGAGGGCCACGATGCAAGCATTTTCGAAAAGCAAGGCGTGCTACGCATCGTTATCGGCAACTTCGCAACGGAAAATCTTGCCATCGAAGCACTCAAAAGCCTTCGCGCCGGCTCAACCGACTACAACGAAGCGTGGGTACTCAAGAAATAACCAATTCTACACAACACTATGAAACGCATCCGTTGTCCAAAGTGCGACGAAGCCATACTCTTCGATGAAACCCAGTACGAACCGGGCAGAAGCTTAGTATTCGAATGCCCCGAATGCCACAAGCAATTCAAAATCCGAATACCCGCACCACGCCCGGCCGACGAAGTCCCCGAAGAAGAAGACGAAGCGCCCGTACTCGCCTGGCTCACAGTAGTCGAAAACGCATTCCACTTCAAACAAGAGCTTCCCATCTACGAAGGCGAAAACACTATTGGCCGACTCGTAAAGGGCACCAAAGCCAACACGCCCATCAAGACCGTTGACCCCAGTGTTGACACGACGCACTGCATCGTCAAAGCCACCATGCGCCCCACAAGCGAAGTCGTTTGCACCCTGCGCGATGCACCATCGAACACCGGCACATTTCTCGGCACGCACCTTTTAGGTGTCAAGGAGCAAGCACGCCTCACGACCGGCGATGTCATCACCATCGGCGCAACAACCATGATTTTTGCCTTTGCCGACGAAGAGCAAGAGTAGCAAAAATCACCCACCTTTGCAAAGCGCAACAAAAATCGAAAGAAGCAAAATTGAACATTTTTGCACTGCACCAAAACAAACTTTTCAAGGAAGGTAAATTACAAAATCGACAAACGAAGTTGACTTTTATCAAATCGCAACAAAAGCCAATTTGGATTTCGTAAAAATATTTATTATCTTTGTACTACAGAAAGGGAGAACCACACGGTTTTCCCTTTTTTTGGCCCCAAAAATGGCAAAAACAACCTTTGATGTTGTTAAAACAAGGTCAAAGGTTGTTAAAATTTCCTCCGATGTTGTTTTTCCGACCTCCGATGTTGTGAAAATTCCGCGCCATTTAGCCCCATTTTCAGCAAACATCACCTCCAGGGCATAAAAAAAATAAAATTTTCAAAAAAAATTTCGTCAAACAACCCAAGAAGCAAAATTGAACATTTTTTTTGAGCTTGATTTTACTACAAATTCAGGAGCTACACAAGCTAAAAAATCAGAGCCAAAGTTCAAGCAAAAAAAATCCCGTTAAGCCTTTCGGCCAAACGAGACATCCAAACATTTAATCTTATGAAAAAAACTTTTGAGCGGAAAACGAGACTCGAACTCGCGACCCCAACCTTGGCAAGGTTGTGCTCTACCAACTGAGCTATTTCCGCAAGGGAAAATGAAAAACTTTATTTGAGCGGAAAACGAGACTCGAACTCGCGACCCCAACCTTGGCAAGGTTGTGCTCTACCAACTGAGCTATTTCCGCAAAAGTGAAGAGGAGGAGACTCGAACTCCCACGTCGCAATTGACACTACCCCC
>JAFOWI010000176.1 GCA_017425985.1 Bacteroidaceae bacterium
ATAGAAATTCATAATAAACATAATACAAAACTTATTTATACGTATTCCAAGTATAATGATAATAAGCCATTACTTGAACATTTGAAAAAGCTCCTTATTGATAATGGTATTCAGCTAACTCCAAAACCTTCGGAAGACGTACTAGAAAAACTTAGCAAAATTCAAGATAATAAATATGCAAATGCCCCTTTTTCGGGCATTTTAGATATTTTAACAATTCAGCACTTAGTTTGCTATCTCTGAGTTTACAATTTACGTTGTGTTTTGCAAACTTCGCTTTACACTGAATTTTCAAAATCAAGGACTTTTTTCTTACTTCAGAGGGGGGGCTAAAGTGGATTTTTTACCCTTATTGACGCACGAATTTTTCAGTGGATTTTTGATGAATTTCGGCTGTTCGGAGTCAGAATTACAGAAATCGGCGGTTGGTTCATTGCGGTCCATTCCTAAAAATCGTTAAATTTAAATCCGAATTTCTTTGTCAGTACAAATATTAATGGTTAAATTTGCGGATGAGTGAAAGGTGCAAAAGGTCTGTTTGACCTCCTTTGCATAGTGACATATATCAAGCGAAAGCATGATTTGCGCCCCTACGGTAACGCGTGTAATTGATTGAATTTCAAGGTATTGCGTTAGGGAGGGGTAAAGTTTTTGTTTATCTCCGTCAAGGCTTGAATCGCAGTGATTTTGCGTGAAATCAAGCATTCGTGAGTATGGCAGTTTTTTGCCACTAATGGTTTTGTAGGCATTCGCTTCGAGTAAGTTGTAAGATTTGATCACCCATTTTTTCGAAAAAAACAGTCTGTTTTCAAAGTCGGGATTAGCAGAAATCCTTCGCGCGTGAATTTTAATTATTTTTTGTCACAATTGCGCTGAGGCTTTGACTGGGATGTTTGTTGTTCTGCGTGTTGATGAAATCCTTGCTTTGGTTGCGATGGCGATATTTCGAATTTAGTGGTTGAATCGAGCGGTTAAGTGAAGGTTCAGTGCGAGCCTGTTGAAATAATTGTCTGAAAAAAATATTAGCATATCAAATGAAAATAGCAGTTGCAGGTACCGGTTATGTAGGTCTGAGCATGGCAACGCTCCTTGCTCAGCACAACGAAGTGATGGCAGTCGATGTTGTCGCTGAGAAGGTGGACATGATTAACCGCAGAGTGTCGCCTATTCAGGATGAGTACATCGAAAAATTCTTTGCCGAAAAAGAGCTGAACCTCACTGCTACGCTCGACGCCGCGCAGGCTTATGCCGACGCAGCCTTCGTCATTATCGCTACGCCTACGAATTACGATAGTCAGCGCAACTTCTTCGACACGTCGGCTGTGGAGAGTGTCATCAAGCAAGTGATGCACATCAATCCGGCGGCTGTGATGGTCATCAAGAGCACCATTCCCGTAGGTTTCACCGAGGGCATCCGCCAGAAGCTGGGAACGGAGAACGTGATTTTCTCGCCCGAATTCCTGCGCGAAAGCCGTGCGCTCTACGATAATCTCTACCCCTCGCGCATCATTGTAGGCCATCCGCAAGGCGATGCCCGCTTGAGTGAGGCTGCTCGGCAGTTTGCAGTGCTGCTTCAGCAAGGGGCGATTAAGACGGAAATCGACGTGCTCTTTATGGGCACAACAGAAGCCGAGGCTGTGAAGCTCTTTGCCAATACTTACCTGGCGTTGCGCGTGAGCTACTTCAACGAGCTCGACACGTATGCTGAAGTCAAGGGTCTGGATGCGCAGGCCATCATTCAGGGCATCGGGCTCGACCCACGTATTGGCACGCACTACAACAATCCCTCCTTTGGCTATGGCGGTTATTGCCTGCCCAAGGACACGAAGCAGTTGCTTGCCAACTATCAGGACGTGCCTCAGAACATGATGTCGGCCATCGTTGAGAGCAACCGCACCCGCAAGGACTTCATCGCCGACCAGGTGCTCAGTAAGGCGGGCTATTACGACTACTACCAGCGTGGCGATTTCGACGCCAGTCGCGAGCAACACTGCGTCATCGGCGTTTATCGCCTCACGATGAAGTCCAACTCCGACAATTTCCGTCAGAGTAGCATTCAAGGCGTTATGAAGCGCATCAAGGCCAAAGGTGCCGAAGTCATCATCTACGAACCAACGCTTCAGGATGGCTCCACCTTCTTCGGCAGCCGCGTTGTCAACGACCTCGCCGCCTTCAAAGCACAGTCCCAGGCCATCATCGCCAACCGCTACGACTCCATCCTCGACGATGTGCAGGATAAAGTTTATACCCGCGACCTTTTCCGCAGGGATTAGCAGGGTTGTATTGACATTTAATAAATAAAATACGTAAATTACGGATAGTTGTAGGTTGAGGTTTTCGCTCGTCTGTTTTATTTTATAGATGTTGGTGTTCGCACATTAATAATATGAGTAAGAAAGTCTTTGTTTCGGGTTGCTACGATTTGCTTCATAGCGGTCATGTGGAATTTTTCAAGCAGGCTTCACAATTTGGAGACCTCTACGTAGGCATTGGTTCGGACGCAACTTATCTGGAATATAAGCATCGTAAACCGATGTTTCCGCAGGAAGAGCGTCTGTTCATGGTGCGTAATATCAAGGCTGTCAAGGAAGCATATATCAATGAAGGCAGTGGAGTAATCGATTTTATTCCTACGTTGGACTTGGTGAAACCCGATATATTTGTTGTTAATGCTGAGGGTGGTAGCGAAGCCAAGCGTAAACTCTGCGAAGAACGTGGCATACAGTATATTGAATTGGAGCGTACGCCGGCCGAAGGATTGGAAGCCAGAAGTTCAAGCTCTCTCAAAGCAGCTTTGAGCAACCAGCAAGAAGAAGATGCGGCTCAATCAAAACAAGCTACCAATGGTGGTGGAATTCCTACTCGCCTCGACTTGGCTGGTACATGGATTGACCAGCCTTATGTCAGCATGTATCATCCTGGTTGGGCAATAACAATTTCGTTGAACCCCACTTTTGAAGTTCGTAATCGTTGTGGTTTATGTACCAGTACGCGCAATATGATTCAGAAGATTTGGCCGATGAAGTTGCCGAAGATGAATCCCGAGATGCTTGCACGCCTTGTTTTTTGTTTTGAAAACAATCCCGAACGCGAAGAAGAGCATATATCTGGCGCGCAGGATGCTATAGGTATATGTATTCCAGGACTTTGCAGACATTATTATGACAAAAATTTCTGGCCGAAGAAGATTGAGAGCACAAACGACGAGATGACCCTTCGTTTTCTGGAAGAGCATTTGGTGATGGTCCCGATGACTCCCCGACTTCCCGGATGTAGTGTTGTTGAAGGTAAAGATATTACTCCAGCCAAGGTCAAAGCACTCACCCAAGCCGCAGATGCTTGTTGGGAAGCCATCATAACACGCAATCTTACAGCTTTTGCTGCCGCCTATAAAGCTTCTTTCGAAGCACAGATAGCAATGTTCCCCGGTATGGTGGCTCCTACTTATGTTGGTCACCCCGAACAAAATAATAGTTACGTAGCTGCAACCATTGCTCAATATAGTGCCCTTGACGATGTCCTCGCTTGGAAAATGCCGGGCGCAGGTGGTGGCGGATACCTTGCTTTGGTAGTCAACGACGCCAAGCAGTTCGTTGCCCATCACCCCGAAGCGTTTGAGTTGCATATTCGTAGGGAATAATCATAAAATCCTTTTTCTCGTTTTGCAAAGTCAACTGTATAATTGCGTGGATAAAATCAACAAGATTAAACAGATTGAACAGATTTTTTGTTCTGCATAGCAAAACCGTTTAATCAGTATAATCATGTTGACGAATAAAGTAATCCGCACGGCAGCTGTACTCTGTTCTCTGAACTCTGTACTTTATCACCCCATCCGTGTAATCACGTTGACAAAATTTCTCACACCGCACGGCAGTTGTATTCTGTACTCTGTATTCTAAACAACTTCTCCGTTCCTCTTCTCCCTAATTCCATACTGCACTATGAATAAAGAAGATGCAAGCATATTTCCATTAGTTAAAAACGAGAAAGAAATCTTGCAACATCAAGATTTAACCGCTTTTATTTTAAGAATACGGAATGAACAAGTAATGCTTGATCGAGATCTGGCAAGATTATATGGTGTAGAAACAAAAGTTTTGAATCAAGCGGTAAAAAGAAATATTGCACGATTTCCAGACAACTTTCGTTTTCAGTTATCGAAGGGTGAATTCAGTGATCTAGTCACAAATTGTGACCGGTTTGTAACGCTTAAACATTCAACAACGCTTCCATATGCATTTACCGAACAAGGGGTGGCAATGTTGTCCGCTGTGTTGAAGAGTGCAACAGCTGTAGAGGTGAGCATTCGTATTATGGAAGCCTTTATTTCCATGAGAAGATTTATTTCTCAAAATGCAGGATTATTTCAAAGGGTTGAATTACTAGAAAAGCATCAAAGGGATACGGAAGAAAAAATAGAGCAAGTCCTAACACGAATGGATGAACTATCGCCAGCTCCCACCACCGAGCAGCTATTCTCTACAGGTTGCGTTTGGGATGCCTACACATTTATTTCCGACCTTGTTCGTTCTGCATCGAAGAGATTGATATTGATAGACCCATACGTAGACGAACGTACATTACTTGTTTTGGATAAACGAGCAGAAGGAGTTGAATGCATTGTCCACACCCGTTACCGAGAACAAGTAGAACTCGATTTTCAGAGACATAATCAACAGTGTGCTCCCATTCAGAGAATTCAACTTCCACAAGCCGTACACGACCGCTACCTAATAGTCGATGAAGAAGTCTGGTTGCTTGGAGCATCAGTAAAAGACATGGGGCGCAGTCTGTGTACCATCATTCTTCTCAGTTTCATGCCAGATGAAATATTGAAAAGGATTTAAGAATTCTAAACTTTCATAACGAGTAGTTGTATTCTATTACACAATCCGTGCAATCATGTTGAATAAAAACTCAACAAGATTAAACAGATTGAACAGATTTCTTTTCCTGCATAGCAAACACGTTTAATCCGTATAATCACGTTGACGAATAAAGTAATCCGCACGGCAGTTGTACTCTGTTCTCTGAACTCTGTACTCTAGACTTCGTTCCCCGTTCAACTTTAATCGTTTCACGTTCCCCGTTGCCCAGCACAGTCTCACTTGCTCTAAATATAAAGATATGCATCACAAGAAATCAATTAGATTCTTTAACGACCATGAGGTTCGTGCCGTATGGGACAACGAACAATGTAAATGGTGGTTTTCCGCTGTAGATATTGTACGAGCAATCAACAATGAGGATGACTATGTCAAATGTCGCAACTATTGGAAATATCTAAAAGGGAAAATCTCTAAGAGCGCAACTGAAGTGGTTAGCGTCACTAACCACTTCAAATTCGAATCCCCAGACGGAAAACAGCGAACTGCAGATGCAATAGACGCAGAAAGCGTAAAAATATTAGCAAAAAACTATCCCAGCAATAGAGCAAACAAATTCCTAGACTGGTTTACATATAGCGACAACACCATAGACGGACAGAGTCAAAAGAAAGCCTACCAACTTTACGAAAGTGGACTTTTGCAACGACTAGAACCCGGCACCTTAAAATGTCTCCAACAGATACACGCCTACATCTTCGGAGGTTTATATGATTTTGCAGGGCAGATACGCACCAAAAACATTTCAAAAGGCGGATTCACATTTGCCAATTGCATGCACTTCCCAGCAACATTAGAAATGATAGAAAGGATGCCCGAAACCACATTCGACGAGATACTAGACAAATACGTCGAAATGAACGTTGCTCATCCCTTTATGGAGGGAAATGGGCGTAGCACCCGAATCTGGTTTGATCTGATGCTGAAACACTCATTGAAGTTGTGTGTCGATTGGAGTAAGATTGACAAGAACGAATACCTCTCATCCATGCGCGAAAGCGTAAACGATAGCACCCATCTAAAAACACTCGTAAAATCAGCACTGACAAATCAGATAGACGACCGAGAAATGTTTATGAAAGGAATCGACTACTCATATTATTACGAACAAACAGAATAAACCCCATTCCTTTCATTATCTTTTAAACGTTCCTCGTTCTCCTCAGAACTTCAGAACCTCAGAACAAACCTCCGGTTTCTCAGAACTTCAGAACGAGAGTCCTCTCTCAACGTTAATCGTTCAACTCTCATCGTTCAACTTTCAACTTTCATATATAAATGAGTAATTCAGTAAACAATAAACGCATAGCGAAGAATACTTTGATGCTCTATATCCGCACACTATTTGTAATGGTAATTTCCCTTTACACGAGTCGTGTGGTATTGCAAGTATTAGGTGTCGAAGATTATGGTGTGTACCAAGTAGTAGGTGGATTAGTGGCGATGTTTTCTGTGATATCAAGTTCGCTGTCTTCTGCTATCAGTCGTTTTATCACGTTTGAGATTGGGCGTGGGGATATGGAGCGATTGAAAAGAATTTTTTCTACCACCATTATCATTCAGTTGTGCCTGTGTGTTATAGTTGCATTGGCTGTTGAAATTGGTGGATTATGGTTTATGCACACTGAGATGCAGATACCGGCAGGAAGATTAGATGCAGCTGAATGGGTGTTGCATTGTTCAGTCTTGACATTTTGTATCAACTTATTGAGTATTCCTTACAATGCGTGCATCATTGCTCACGAACACATGAAAGCATTTGCCTATGTTAGTGTGGTTGAGGCAATGTTGAAACTCGGAATTCTATTTCTGATTATTTACTCGCCCATTGATCGTTTGGTTGCTTATGCCATATTGTTAACCTTGGTCGCAGCTTTGATTCGTTTGGCATATACGGTTTATTGCCATAAGCATTTTGAAGAAACAAAGACAAAACTTATTTTTGATAAAAGTATTTTCAAGGAAATGTCGGGTTTCTCAGGTTGGAGTTTCTTTAATAACACCTCATTTATACTCAACAATCAAGGCGTAAGCATGTTGATGAATGTGTTTTTTGGTGTAAC
>JAFOWI010000177.1 GCA_017425985.1 Bacteroidaceae bacterium
GGCACCAATAGCGTGTGCTAGTGTCCCTTTGGCTGCTTCATATTCCGCCGCCACCTTTTTGGCTGGCAGATACGCTGCAGATGGATTAAAAAAATCATGCCGAAAATAATGGGCTATGTGGCATATTATTATTAACTTTGTGCAGTAATAACCAGCTATGTTCGTTTCAAGCCCCACAACTTGAAACAATATTAGCACGACCCTTAGTCAATTAATAATAATAACATATATGGCAAAGAAAGAAGACATCGCCCCCAACGCTGCAAGCGAAAAACTCAAAGCGCTCCAAGCAGCAATGGCTAAAATCGAAAAGGATTTTGGCAAAGGCTCCATCATGCGCATGGGCGACGAAAAAGTTGAGAACATAGAAGTCATCCCTACAGGCTCGCTCGGCCTTGACATCGCACTCGGCGTGGGCGGATATCCCAAGGGACGAATCATAGAAATCTATGGCCCCGAGAGTTCGGGTAAGACGACACTCGCCATCCACGCTATCGCTGAAGTACAGCGCCAGGGAGGCATTGCAGCGTTTATCGACGCTGAGCACGCCTTCGACCGCTTCTATGCAGCAGCACTCGGCGTTGACACCGACAACCTGCTGATTTCGCAACCCGACAACGGCGAGCAAGCGCTCGAAATTGCCGACCAGCTCATACGCTCGGCAGCAGTGGACATCATCGTTGTTGACTCCGTAGCAGCGCTCACACCAAAGGCCGAAATCGAAGGCGACATGGGCGAAAACAAAGTAGGGCTTCAAGCTCGACTCATGAGCCAGGCACTGCGCAAACTCACTGCGAGCATCAGCAAAACAAACACAACCTGCATCTTCATCAACCAGCTCCGCGAAAAAATCGGCATCACTTTCGGCAATCCTGAAACGACAACCGGCGGTAATGCACTTAAGTTCTACGCTTCCGTGCGCCTCGACATTCGCAAGGTCACAACCCTCAAAGATGGCGACACTCCTATCGGAAACACAGTACGCGTAAAGGTCATCAAGAACAAGGTGGCTCCTCCCTTCCGCAAAGCTGAATTCGAAATCACCTTCGGACAAGGCATTTCGCAAATTGGCGAAATCGTGGACCTCGGCGTTGAAGCTGGCATCATCAAGAAGAGCGGCTCGTGGTTCAGCTACGGAGAAACGAAAATCGGACAAGGTCGCGAAGCCGTGAAGCGAGCTATGAGCGACAACCCCGAATTGGCTGAAGAAGTAAAGCAAAAAATCATTGCCAACTACAAGCCAAGCACCATCCCCGAGGAAGAAAGAGAGGATGACTAACAAGCAGTCTCCCTCCACTATGTTGAAACATCTTTCGCCAATAACAATGAAAATTCAACACATCCTCCTCGCAACTACCTTTGCGCTACTCACAGCCTGCTCGTCCTCAACGGCAGATAGCTACATCGAAGCCATCAACGAAGCAACGGAACGCATCAACAAAGCGGACAACTTCGACGAAATCAAGGCTGCGACCAAAGATCTCATCGACTTTGAGCGCGAACACCGCGATGCTATCAACGAAGAAGTCAACGGTAATAAGCTCAAGCAAATCGAAGTTGACAACGCCTACAAAGAATTCATGAAAGCAGGCATGGAACGCAGTCTCGAACTGGGCAAAGAATCTGCCAACTAACGCAGGCGAACTACGCCTTAAGTTTGAGATTATAAGAAAATTGCGTAAATTTGCACAAACATTTCAAATTTCAGCAACTCCGCACAATGTACTCACTCCTACCTTTGCGCCGTTGCCCATAAGCTAAAACTTACACGACAAATGAACATCCTTGAACTTAACGAACAAGAAATAGGACGCCGCAACGCACTCCAACAACTACGCGACATGGGCATTGACCCCTACCCCGCCGCAGAATATCCCGTCAACGCCTACTCTACCGACATTCGCGAAAACTTTAACGAAGCCGACGAAGAACCCCGCCAGGTGTGCATCGCCGGTCGTATGATGAGCCGCCGCGTAATGGGCAAGGCATCCTTCGTTGAACTGCTCGACTCTAAGGGTCGTACGCAAGTTTACGTCACTCGCGACGACATCTGCCCCGGCGAAGACAAAGAACTCTACAATACGGTCTTCAAGAAGTTGCTCGACCTCGGCGACTTCATCGGTATCAAGGGCTATGTGTTCCGCACGCAGACGGGCGAAATATCTGTTCATGCACAGGAACTCACCGTGCTCGCCAAGAGCATCAAGCCGCTCCCCATCGTAAAGTATAAGGACGGCGTGGCCTACGATGCATTCGAAGACCCCGAACTTCGCTACCGCCAGCGCTGCGTTGACCTCGTTGTAAACGAAGGCGTGAAGGACACCTTCATGAAGCGTTCCATCGTAGTGAAGACACTGCGCAACGAACTCGACGCTGCGGGCTACACGGAAGTCGAAACGCCCATTCTTCAGAGCATTGCCGGCGGCGCAAGCGCTCGTCCCTTCATCACCCACCACAACACGCTCGACATCGACCTCTATTGCCGCATCGCAACCGA